>NZ_BLAY01000170.1 GCF_020521235.1 Microseira wollei NIES-4236
CCCCGGGAGGGGGATTTAGGGGGATATCCCACCAGTAAACAAATCAGGAAAAAGACAGAAACCGGATTTATTTTGCCGCTCAAAGTCCCCCGGGAGGGGGATTTAGGGGGATATCCCACCAGTAAACAAATCAGGAAAAAGACAGAAACCGGATTTATTTTGCCGCTCAAAGTCCCCCGGGAGGGGGATTTAGGGGGATATCCCACCAGTAAACTTAATGAGAACCACTTTCATCCTAAAGGCTTGCTACAGGTTTAAATTAACGCAGTACCTCTGGTGGTGGATTGAACACACCACTGTTGTAGTCATCCCATACTTTGAAGAGTAATTCACGCCTTTCTCCAACCGTATTAAGATAGGCTTCAATTTCAAACTGTAGCAACTTTTTCATGGATGGCTGCTTGGCTAAATTTAATAATTCTCTTAGTTCTGTCTCTGAAAAATTTGCTTCCAGTTGGGCAACATATTTGGATTCAACGTATTTCCATCCAGCTTGTTGCTCCAAAAGTGCCTGCATCCATGCCATGAATTTAGCGTTTTTCGCTGTTTCTGGGGACACTGCTAGGTCAAGACTGTTACCAAGGTACAGATCGTACTTCTTGGCAATTCCAGTTTCTCACAGAATGGCTCTCGCTAATTCTTGCTTGGATTTGACCGCAGTCACCAGTGCTGAAGGCACTTGCTTCGAGAATGCTTGCTGAGAATCAGCTACACATCCGATAAGCAAGATGCAGAGCGCTAACAGAACTTTGAGAAAAATCAACTTAAATTTAACCATATGAACTCCAACAGACAAGCTTTATTTTTGCCGATAAGATGGCAAGGGTTCAATTCTGCCTGCGCGATTTGGAGGCCAATAACGAACAACCGCACGACCGATGATTTTTTCCCGTGGCACAAACCCCCAGACGTGGCTATCGGAACTGTTATTGCGATTGTCACCCAAAACTAAATAGCGATCTTGAGGCACCTTGACAAAATTCAATTCGTATTTTGCAGCTTCCTTGGTGTAATTTTCGGGCAAGACTTTTCCATTTACGAACACCTTACCGTCTTTGACTTCAACAAAGTCTCCAGGTAAACCTATTACACGTTTAATCAAATCATCGCGAAAGTTCCGTTCCTCCAGAACTTGGGGGGGGAGCAAATACTACGATGTCACCTCGTTTTGGTTGGTCAAATCGATAGCTGACTTTCTCTATAATTACGCGCTCGTTAATCTCCAAAGTTGGTTCCATCGCTCCAGTAGGATATATCAAGCGCGCTTCTGCAATATAAGCGCGAGTTCCGAGGGCGAAGACAATACTTAGAGCAATTGTTTTAACGCCCTCTATCCAAGGGCTTTCAGGTTTTTTAGAGTTGGTTTTATTCGAGGGGTGATTGTTGCGATCGCTCAGAAAATTCAAGATTTCTCCGCTCCTGAACTTAATTGAGAGCAAAGCGAGCCAAGAAAGCAGCTTACTCTACAATTATACAAACTTTTCCCCAGCGACGTAAATATAGATGTAATTCTGACCAAACCGATAAATATTAAATATCTACTACGCTCAAGCTTTTGTTATTAAAAACACTCCAACAGCAATCGTTACACAGCCAGCAGCAATATTTATTCCTTTTCCTATTTTGGAACTAATAAGCGATCTAGCTCTATCTGCCATGAATGCATAACCAAGTTTTACACCGCCTACGGTCACTATAGCAATCGCTATAATAATGATGATAGTGTCAAAATAAGATATTTTAGAAATATCAAGAAAAGCTGGAAAAAAACCAAGATAAAATAGAGTGGCTTTTTGCTCGCCCAATGTAATAAACAGTCCAGTCAAAAAACTGGACAGCAAAGAGGATTCCATAACCTCCTTTGTCTCCGCATTCTTCGATTTTGACCTGCATAGCCCTATTTCCAAAAATATAAGATAAGCGCCAGCAAGGTATTTTATCAGGAAAAATAGGCTTCCCATCGTTTCAGCAAGAAACGACAAACCCCAAATGGCTATGATGATGAAAATGATGTCGCCAAGCACTATGCCTATGGTTGTGAAAACACCATGAATAAATCCAAATGTAGCTGCTCTTGTAGAAACAGCCAATACGCTGACGCTGGGAATAGAAGCCAGAACAACCATCGCACTGAATAATGCAACAATGCTGCTAAATGTCATACTGCTTTGCATAGGCATAACAATTAGTAACGCACTCTGAAACACTCAGGACTTACGCAAAGAAACCGAGTTTCTATAACAGGACTTACGCACGGGGAGCCAAAAACCCGGTTTCTCGTATCACCTTAGTTTTTTTGCGTAAGTCCTGGATAAAAAATCGAGTCGAGCATTCATCGCCGATGGCTGCTGGCTATCTGCCGCCACTTCCTCTCTACGACGCGCTTGCGTAATTCCTCTGCACCCAACAGGAATGGAGGAAAAAGCAGTAGCATTAACCATTGCCAGCCAGCTAAAGGTGCGGTGGCAAAGATTTTTTGTAGAGGGGAAAAGTAGATCAGCGACAAGATCAACGCCCACTCAGTGGCAATCCCCAACCAGATCAGACGGTTGCTGAACCAACCCAGTTTGAAAACAGAAGTCCATTCCGAACGGCAAGCAAAAACATTGCCATCCTGACAGGCGACAATGGCTGCTAGAGTCATGGTCGTGGCTTGAGCGTAGATGGCAACGATTGTGGCATCGGCAGTACGGGCAAGAATCGCAGGAGTCACAGCTTGAAGTTGCGGTAGTCCATAACCGTAACTCCACCAAACGATGAAAAATCCTGCCATCCCTAACGCCGCCTCAATCGCTCCTAAAAAGCAGTAGGCACGCAGCAGGAGAGCGCGATCTAGAAGAGGCTTGGATTTGGCGCGGGGAGGTTGTTGCATGATGCCTCTTTCCGCACGCTCCGTTCCCAGTGCCAGAGCCGGAATCATATCGGTGCCCAAATCCACTGCTAGAATCTGCATGATTACTAGGGCAGGAGGAATCTTCAACGCTACCATTGCCAGAAACGGGACGAGTTCCGCCACGTTGGAAGCCAGGATGTAGGTCATGAATTTGCGAATGTTTTGATAGACGGTGCGCCCTTCCTCCACTGCACTGACAATTGTCGCGAAGTTGTCATCGGTCAGGACAATATCGGCGGCTTCCCGCGCTACATCGGTGCCGCTCATGCCCATCGCGATGCCGATATTGGCAGCTCGCAACGCTGGGGCATCATTCACCCCATCGCCTGTGACTGCAACCACATGACCAAGATCTTTATAAGCTTGCACCAACCGTAGCTTTTGTTCGGGTGCCATGCGGGCAAATACCAGTCCAGAACGGTATTTCAAAATTTGGCGCAGCTGGGCGTCGGAAAGATGTCCCAATCCATCGCCTGTAACTACTCGAACGCGATCGCTAACCAAACCGATGCGATGGGCGATCGCTTCTGCTGTCAATCCATAGTCGCCCGTGACCATTGTGACGCCAATTCCGGCTTGATGGCAGCGGGCGATCGCTTCCGGCACTTCCGGGCGGGGCGGATCGAACATCGCTGTCAATCCCACGAAGGTAAGATTTTGCTCCAGAGTTTGAGGTACTTGTTCCAGCAGTTCTTGTCCGCCCTGGCGCACGGCAACCCCCAAAACCCGAAATCCCTGCTGGGCTAGGTCATCATTGGCGGCAGCAACCTCAGTCCGGTCAGCCTCTGTCAGTTCCCGTACCTGTCCAGACCGCAGGATAAAGTGACAGCAGCGGAGTACTTCCAGGGGCGCTCCTTTGGTAAAGCCGAGATAGGGCAACTCATTCGCCCACAGCTCAGACTGCTGCCAATCCAACACCACGGTCATCATCCGCCGCCGGGAATCAAATGGCACTTCCCGCAGTCGAGGGCATTGCTGCTGCAATTGTTCTAACTTCAATCCTGCTTTGATCGCAGCAACCAGCAGCGCCGCTTCCGTGGGGTCGCCAATTTCCTGCCAGCGCCCCGGTCCCGTCAGGTGAATCAGGCGGGCATTAGAACAAAGGGCGGCTCCTGCTAGCAGCAGATGGACTTGCCAAGGGGCGGCTATTTCAGGGGGAATTGAGATGTTTCCCGTCGTGGGATCATAACCAGCGCCGCTAACTTCGATGTAGGGTGTGGGAGAGTTTTGAGTTGCGAGTTCTGAATTCTGGGTATCTGCTCTCTCATTCGGAATCCACAGCGATCGCACCGTCATCTCATTTTTGGTCAGCGTGCCAGTTTTATCGGTGCAGATGACTGTAGTAGCGCTCAAGGTTTCCACGGCAGAAAGACGACGCACCAGGGCATTCCGCCTTGCCATGCGTTGGACTCCCATTGCTAAGGACAGGGTAACGGTGGGCAACAGTCCTTCCGGTACCAGCGCGACGATAATGCCGATGGCAAAGATAAAGCTTTCTTTCACCTCCATGCCGACTAGAAAGGAAGTAAGCAGGAAGATAATGGTGCCCATACTCAGAGCAATCGCAGTGATAATCCGCACAATGCGGGTTACCTGGATTTCCAGCGTACTGGGTTCCCGCTTCACCGTTGTGGTCAGATGCGCCACATGCCCGAACTCAGTCTGTGCGCCGGTAGCATAGACCACCGCTATCCCGCGTCCGGAGGAAACTGTAGAACCGGCAAGCACTAGGTTCCGAATCTCAGCAGGCTTTACTTGTTCTTGGAGTGGGGTTTCACCAGGATGAAGCAAGGGCTTCCCGCCCCGCACGGGCACAGCTTGTCTAAGCTGAGCGGGTTCTGCCTGACGCGCCACGGGAAGGGATTCCCCTGTCAATACAGAAACATCCACGTAAAAACTCTCAGCAGCAACCAGACGGGCATCGGCAGAAATTCGATCGCCCTCTTCCAACTGCAACACATCTCCCCGTACCAGTTCCCGTGCTGGAATCAGTTTGAGCTGACCATCTCGATAAACTTTGACTTGGGCAGGCAAGACATTTTTCAGCGCCGCCAGTGCCCGTTCTGCCCGAAATTCCTGGGAAAAGCTGAAGATGGCATTAATCCAGATTACTGCCCAAATCGCCCAGCCCAACTCAGGCGTCCGGGAAATGAATGCCAGAATCCCAGCCGCCCACAGCAGCAATGCCATGAAGTGAGTCAACTGATCGGTGAAGCGGAGCCACAGGGGACGGTGGGCGGGTTCTGGCAGTTCGTTAGGGCCGTAACGTTCGAGTCTCAAGGCAGCTTCTTGGTCGGATAATCCTTGGGCAGAAGTGCCTAACGTCTCGTAAACGGCGTTAGCAGTCAAAGACCAGATGGTTTGATTGGTCATCATGGCAGATATGCAGAGCCTGTTGAGATATTTATAACAATATCTGGTCAGAAATTGAGGCTCTTCCGTACTGAGAGCGATAAATTTTAATAATTAACTCAAGTTGCTAGTTATAACTCTCGTGGGTTGGTAAATTGCTAATCGCAAGCTTGCTAATTGCTGATGGGAATATTTTTCGGTTCTACCAGCCATTAGCTATTAGCCATTAGCCTGTCTTGGGCCCTAAAAAGATAACTAGCAACAAGCGTTAATTAATGTGTAGGTTGGTTTGAGCGCCAGCAGCGCTTTTGCGCTTTGCATCCTTTGCGATCGCCTCCAGTTCTTACAAGGGTAATATTTAACATTACTCCTCACGCAGCAACATTACTAACAAGTCTGACTGAAGGTCTATCTGCCTTCGTCGGTGCGCGTAGAGAACTTGCAGGCAACGTGACAACTGCTACAGTGTTTCCCAACATATCAAAGAACTCAACGCTATAACCCGTTTCTAGTCCTTCAACATTATGTTGTTCTACAACCGTTCCAACATCACCGGCATAAAGTCCTTCTTCAGAAAGGTCGTTTAGTAAGATAACATCTGAGTAACGTTCGTAGTTCATGGTTGGTCGTGAATCGATAGCAGGTTTTATACTACTTATGCCGTCACCATTTCAGGTGTTGAATCAGGAGGCACTGGCTCAAAGTGCAACACCATAATCTGATTGGGACGCAAACCAATTGATTCATAAGTGCGTCCGTTGCGATCGCTAAATTCCACCTCAAATGCAGCACCACCAGCCAATACCTCAACCACCGTACCCACTTGACCCCGCCACAGATTGTATTCCGGAAGGTTAACGGTTAAAGCCACCACGTCAAGCAACTTAATTGTATTTGTCGTCATCTCTTATCGCCTCCAGTTCCTACAAAGGATAGCAAGTTGTTAATTTTGGCATATTAGAGTCATGTTCAATAATCCAGCCACTCCGAATCGTTGCCCTTCTATCTTGCCATTCTAGGGTGAAATCTAAGATGTAACGTTGTCCAAATTCATCTCTTCGCCCCAATTGATCCTCATGGGTTCTGACGACTTCGAGAAGGATTTGGCGTAACTCCTCAGCATTCTCAGCAGTCATACCTAGTATCGATAAAAAGATCCGAGCTTTGTGTTTTCCCTCATCATGTTCTGGATTAAGACAGTAGTCGCGCAGTTTCCGAATATCAACGACGGCAATTTCTGCATTTGGAATTAACATCGGATGTTACACTTGCTAATAAAGCCACCCTACTTTGAGGATGGCTGGCCAGAAAATATCAATCTGCTTTTGACATTGAGTCAGTTTTAGATTGCAAGGCTTGGCGATCGCACCGACAAAGCAAGTTCAACAGTTCGGGAGGAATCTCCTGGTAATGTTCCAGCAGAAAGTCCATTAAC
Source organism: Microseira wollei NIES-4236 (assembly GCF_020521235.1). Classification (GTDB taxonomy): domain Bacteria; phylum Cyanobacteriota; class Cyanobacteriia; order Cyanobacteriales; family Aerosakkonemataceae; genus Microseira; species Microseira wollei. The sequence goes on from NZ_BLAY01000170.1 coordinate 6,681, forward strand.
GCGAGATGGCGCAGATCTGTTGACTTGGGACGGCGATAGTTTCTACCCCGTTTAAACCACCGTCGAACTGTAGATGTCGAACGAGAGCAAATGAAAGCCATCTCCTCGTGAGTCACCTGCCATTTTGCATAAAACTGCTGCGGGGTCATTCCTAAAGAGCAATACCCGTAGAGGTCGATTAATGTTTGCTGTCGCGCTGTGAGAGGAAGGGGAGTCATGCTGCTTCCTCCATCCGTTCGAGGTCATCTTCCCAAGCAGTATCGGCGACTGTCTTTGCGTAACTGGGAGAAAGACAATCCAGCCAGATCAGGTAGCACCAAGTCCAGTTGCACAGATGGGGAGCAAAGCTGTAGAATCTGCCGATGGCAATCCCCCAGTCTGTCTTGTCGCCGTCGGGAATCCAGCGCAGTTTGTCGCCGTACAGCAAGCGCGGAGGATTGACAAAAGGGAATGCTTCTGGTAATGCAACCGATAGTTTTCGGCAGGCTGGGTGAAATAAGTTGGGGGAGATGTCGGTGCTACTGTGACGGATGGCGTTTAGGTAGCCTGCGAACGCGAGTGCGTGCGGTCGGCATATCGCTTTACCATCCAGGTTAGCCGTTAAATCTCGGATACTGATGGCGGCTAAGCTTTCCAGTTCCGTTTGGGTTAGATTCATCTGCGCCGCATCGAAGTCGGCGTCGGAGTAGTTTTGCAGTTGCGTGAGTAATTGGGCGATCGCAAAATCCTCTAAGGCTTGCTGATAGCCCTCCAGATAACTCGTCGGTCTATTTTTTGGCATGATGGAAGAATCTCCATGATTAATTGGAGCTAGAGCCGCGCGGATCGGGTTGGTAGCCAAGGACGCACGGCTCTTTTGTTTGAGCTGCATACCTTATGTATGCATAGGGTTATCTGAGCAGATCAAGTGTCTTTACAAGTCATAAAATAAAAGAAGACTTGAAGCTATGCATAGATAAGGTCGAGGGAATGAGTAAGCGTGGGCAGAAAAAGCAAAATCAAGCAGACAGGATGGCTTGGGGAGAAGCTAAGGAGCGATTCTCTATCATGCTGACGCCTACAGCAGCTCAAAAAATAGATGCTCGAGCAAAGGCTTTGCAGCTTTCCCGTTCTGAGTTTCTAGAGCAGGCAGCTAGAGGGATAGTCTCAATGAGCGATTCTGATTTAACTAATGAGGACAAAGAAAATTTAGCAAAGCTCTCAGAGAACTGATCGCCCTTGATCGGGAGCGGTTAATTGGTCGAGGTTTGTTAATATTTTTATAGAATATGCGTAGGAACTAAAAGCTTATATGCCGAAGGGTAAAAAACGAATGCGGGGCGAACCCGTCTACCATGATGAATTAAAGAAAAGTCTGAATCTGACAGTGACGCCAAAGGGTGCGCGGGGACTCGAAGAGATCGTGCAAGAGTTGGGGTTGGCGTCTAAAAGTGAGTTAGTGGATCGGATTGGGCGTAGGATTTTGATTGTTTCTCCTAATCCAGATGCTGAGGAATCAGCAGACAGTTCCCAATTGGGATAAAGGCGATCGCCAAAAGATTGAGGCGTGGGAACCAATACTAGACAAGTTATACCAATTTCCCTTGATGCGTGCTACAGATCAAACATGTTGGGGCGGGTTTTACCAACCACGTCGAAGAACAACTTTCAATTTCTCTAAACCCGCCCCCAAGTGTGGCGCATTCATGGGAAAACAGTGTTGGGAGGGTCAGACTGTTAGACAGGTATCGAGCGCCCTAGCAAACGCTTCAGGTGCATCGAACATGAGCCAGTGTCCAGTATCGAGTAGCGCGATCGCGGATAGTGACGGACGAAGGAGATCAGGCATTTTTGTAGATATCACCTCTACTCCCAATGGCATATACTTCAATATCACCAGAGGCTGTATCTACCGTGAAAATCATCCGAATTTTACCAACTCGGAGTCTGTAGAAACCTTCCCATTCTCCTTTCATCTGTTTAATATCAAGTTCTGTAAACGGAATGATGCTTTGTTCTTCAATAGAGATTAGCAATTGATTCAGTTTTTCTTGAACTCAACTAAGTGTGTCAGGATCGGCCTTCTCAATGAATTTGATTGCTGGTTTACGAAACTTGATTGCCATGTTTCACCCACGCAGTCATATCAACGGTTTCGTCTTCGGAGTAATCAGTAGGTGAACCAAACTCGGCTTCAAGTTCTGCTTGTTCGGCATCATCAACATAGGGCATCAGGATTTTGCAGAGTATCAATCGCTCCTCCCGCAAAACTTCCCGCATACTTTCTTTGATCAGTGCTTTTAGTTCTTGAATTTCCATTTGTTGCTCCATTGCTCTAAGCTTGATTAAGTGTATCTATTGAATGCTCCTGCTCTATGCTTAATTTTACATTTTGTATTTTTAATTGTTCCTGTGCCCAGTCTCGCAATTGCTCGTCGGGTTCGTTCGCGCCTCTGTCGCGCAGCAGTTCGAGGGTTTCGGGATTGGTGGGATAGTGGGTCACCCAACCTCTTCTAACTCAGGAATATGTTCGGCTTCATAGTTTTCGATTAAGACACCAATCACGTCCATCATCGAAGCAAGGGGATGGCTTTCATTCTCACCCACTTGATCGATCAGGCTATCTAGTAGTTTTACTAACCGCTCGTATTCTTCTTCGGTGTGAGGGACAAAAACCGTTTCAGCAACGGATGACCAAGCAGCAATTGTTTGATCGAGATTAAGGTTTTGCATTATTCTTTCCACCTCTCTTCATCGTATTCTGCGTGAGTTAATACAGCCCGAATGTAGTTTCTCAAATTGCTAATAACGTTGAAAATATTTGTACTGTTCGTTCTCGATTTGCTTGCGTAACTTTTGCAGCATTAATAGTCTATAGGTAGCTTCTTGATACTCTTCTTTAGATGGAGAACTCCCCAATTTATCCAGCATTTCATCAGTTTCTTGAACAATGGCATCGCGAAAGAAATCGCTAAGTTTCCGGCGATTCATTCCCTCAAGTTGAATGACAGCAACTTCTACAGGTTCTCCATCGACTTTCATCTGCTTTATTTCAGATTTGCCTATTCTAGAAAAATCCGAGCGAGCAAGCCAATGGTAAAAATCATCTGAAACCTCAATGACTTCAGCTTCTTCTTTATCTTGGGAGTAGAATGTAATATCTAACATTATCCTTCCTTTACGCAGCGACGTTACTAACAAGTCTTATTGAAGGTCTATCTGCTTTCGTAGGTGCGCGTAAAGAACTTCCAGGCAAAGTGACAACTGCTACAGTATTTCCCAACATATCAAAGAACTCAACGCTATAACCTGTCTCTAGTCCTTCGACGTTATGTTGTTCTACAACCGTTCCAACATCACCGGCATAAAGTCCTTCTTCAGGCAGATTTTCTAGTAATATGACATCTGAATAAAGTTCGTAATTCATAGCGATACTCTGCCAAATTTGTTAATCGGGAATTAAGGTAATCAATCGGGGAAAATCCGTACCTGTATCTATTTGCCAAACAGTCCTTATTCACATTACTCTGATTTTCCACTTTCTAATAACATTGAAAATATTTATACTGCTCTTTCTCTATTTGCTTGCGTAACCTTTGCAGCAGTAATAGTCTATATGTAGCTTCTAGATATTCTTCCTTAGATGGCGAACTCCCCAATTTATCCAACATTTCATCAGTTTCTTGAACAAAGCCACTCTATTTTGAGGATGGCTTGCAAGAAAAGGTCATTTAACTTACCGACATGATAGATGCGATTGAGTCAACAAGATTTTGGCGTTCTAGCTCATAAGCGATAAATGGTGCTGTTTCTTTCAGAAATTCAAATGGAAATTGTTTCTCACAGTAGCGCAGCAGCCAATCTTGCCTATGCTTCACGCAATCATCATCATCGTTTAGTTTTAGACGTTTAATAGTACTTTTAACTTTAGATTTAATTGATTCTTCTAACTCTGGATTTGCTTTAATAAGCAAAGAAGGGAAATCTAATATAAACCATCCAGTTTGTATTTTAAATGGATCTAAAACATCTTGAAAATCTCGCTTTCTAGAGTTCATCTTTAGACAAGATAGGCGAAAGTTAGTCCATTCATAAGCCAATTCCGGTTTTACAGATTTGGGTATAAAGTGATCTACCGTAGGGCTTCCCTCAATCCAAGGAATCCATTGAGCAGAGTAAGCACAGGTTTTGTGATAAGCATTATAGAGATCTTTCAGGGATTCTCTCCAATATTCACGATTATCCCATGTTTGGGGACGGGGAGCTTTTTTCAGGAAGGTTAACCCTTTTGATCTGACTTTACTCTCAAAGTCTGTTGGTTCAGGTTGTTGTTGAATAGGAATCACAAAGATACTCCATGCTTCCTTGCAAAGAATAGCCACCGAGACCAGAACTCGTCATCCTCAGCTAGGGATCTTCTTAGTTCCTCTGACACTTTCTGTACATCCTCTGAACTGGGATTATCTTGTTCTTGTAAGGCTTTTGCTGCCTGGATAGCTTTTTCTCCTTCAATAGAACGAGGTTGGCTTAAACCAAAAACATCTGATGTAAGCCAAGCATCAATCCGCCCTTGACGGATGAAGGGTAATTGAATCAACTCTACTTCGTTGGTAAGTAAATCACTCGTTGGAATAAGATCTAGACGGAATAACTTATCTAATTTCTCATTGAATCTAGATTCAACAGATGCCATAATCATAGGAGAGTGGGTAGCAACCATAAGTTGTACCTGTAAATTAGTTGCTAAATCTTCCCTAATATCCAATAAGGCAGATAAGATCGATCTCTGCCATTGTGGATGAAGGTGAGCTTCCAATTCATCAATTAAAATTACCATCCTTTTTTGAGGCTTTTTGCGAATTAGCTGGGATTGAATTTTATGTTCTTCCCATGCCCAGACAATTAGGTAGGCCAGTGTAATAATACGACGAACACCTGCGGAAGTATAAACTATTGGAATCCTCCCATAAGAATGCTCGATAGTTGGCATAGATCTGACATCGTATGGAATTCTGACAGGTTCTCCTGGTCTTAAAATTCCCAGATCGCTTTGTGAGGGTGGAGACAATCGTTCTAGCACTTTCTCAAGTGTACCAAAGGGAGAACTCTCTGGTCGGCTCTGCCATTGAATCCAATCTTGGAGTAATCCATTTATGAAAGTAGTTTTTCGACCTGCAATTTCAATGTCACGTCCATCCCAAACCTCATCTCTTGTAAAGACAAATGGACTTGGAGTAGAATCACTTTCTCCAAGTTCTTGAATTGCTAGATATTCTTTAGCGGGATCCCAAACTGCGAAAGATCCATCCACCTTTGCATATACTAACAAACCAGGAATAGTAGGTCGCTTCTTAGGCGGTTTCCAGCTTTGAGTTTGCCAATCGTAAGATACCCTTATACTTTCAGACTCAGAATCTCCTGAAATTTGAAATGCTATAACGGGTTCGTTTTTTCTAGAGCTTGACATAGGATATGCCTGCAACCCCGCCCATTTTCCAGTTAAAGCCCACCAAGCACAATCAAGCAAAAAAGTTTTTCCTAGTCCGTTATCTCCAGTGATTAAGGTAAGCCTTTCACCAGGATGAAAAACCAATTTTTTGGCTGGCCCTACCCCCTGAATTTCTAAGAGGCGTAGCGTTCCACCTTCTTCTGGAGTAGAGTCAGGGGGTTTACCGATGATCGCCTGTAAATCTCTTGAAGATATTTTTTCATCTTGAAACAGCTTATCTACTGCATTCTCTTCAGGTATGAAAGAATCAAAAAGTGACTCTTTCTCATGCTCTGTAATAAAAAAATCATCAAAAAAAGTGGTAACTATATCTCTAGCAGTTGCATCTGGAGACCAATTTTTATCCTTATACAACCATACTGCTACATGGAAAGTTGGAATCAAACTCTCTCTTGTTCGAGTTAAATGAGAGCGAAGTACATCAACATAATTCGATTGCCATCCCCAGATGTCAGTGTTTTTAGGATGAATAAACGCATTAGCTAAATCGCCTCTCGTTCTTGTACTCTGAGATCCTGAGCTAGCATACTTCGGGGAGAGCCAACGCTTGCTCGGATTAGACGTTTTGAAGACCTGATAATAGTATTTAGAACTTGGTTCCGGTTTAAAGTACTCATCAAGAAACTCCGTCTCTCTCGCATTAATTGGAAATTGAGTTGTATTGCCAACTGGTAAATGGGATTTTTTACACACCAGAAATGTGATCCCATAAAATGGATGAAGAGACTTGAGAGGCTCAAGAGATTCTCTAATTTGCTCTATTTTGAGAAACATAAAGCCCTCAGAGACCACGTAAGATATTAACCATGTAACCACAAAACTCAGGGTTCAAGTCTATTCCAGTAGCAGATCTTCCTGATTGCAGAGCAACTCTAAGGGTGGTTCCACCTCCAGCAAATGGATCTAAAACAATTCCATCTATTGGACATCCTATATCCAGACATCTTTGAACCAACTCATCAGGGAATGGCGCAGTGTCGATGCCATTAGTTGGTTTAGGACGTGCAGCAATTGTCCACATATCTTCTACTTCTTCCTTTTCAAGAATTGACCGATTGAAATAATAACGCCTGTTTTTAGCAAACATGAAGACGTATTCATAACTGCGTCGAGGTCTATCTTTAACAGATTCGGGCAGACAATGTTCTCGGTGCCAAATAATGGGACTGCGTAGAACCCAACCTCGTGTTGTCATTTCAATAGCGACCCGCCAAGGAACCCCAATAATTGTTTTAGGTCGCAGCCCAATTCCTAAACCACCGCTTTTATCAACTGCTCTTAAACCAAATCGACGTTTACTACTCTTTCGATCCTTTCCTTGAGATTCTCCTTTGCCTGAATAGTAGGTATCACCTAAGTTCAGGAAGAGAACACCATCGTCCTTCAGTACCCGCTTTACTTCATCCATTACGGATGAGATTGCATTGACATAGCCTTCAACAGTTGTCTCTTGTCCTATTTGTTCCTCAACCCCATAATCACGTAGCCAGTAGTATGGAGGGGATGTGATCACACAATTAAAATGATTACTTGGCAAGTCTAAAAGAACTGAGCGAGCGTTCCCTTGAAAAACGCTCCATAAAGCTCCTTTTTCTGTTAAACCACTCCATTTACCCAACCAAGGCATAAATTTCCAATTTTAGCCTAGCCTGACTATTATAGTCAAGTTTGCCTCGCAAATCACAGCGATATCATGTCCCCTTGTTTTGATATCGTAAACAATCGAACAAAAGAGACAAGGGGGAATTGGGTAAAAAACTATCGCACTTCTTGCACAAGCGATGCTAACGAATAATATATTGTACCCTCTTGGTGTAATTTACCCCAAACAGCTTTTTTTGGACTTCTCAGGAGTAATTTTGTAGGGTGCGTTAGGCATTAACCCAAACGCACCCATACTAGAAACTAACTTCCACCAATCCGCGCCACGTCGCGAGCATTTTCTTCAAATGCCGCAGCAAGTGCATCATCGCCACTCAAACCGGATGCCAATGCTTTCTTCAAGCACTCCAACACGCGCTTGTAATCGCGAGGCATCACTTTGACGAATTTCGGCACCATATCTGCCCAATTCGCCAGAACTTTAGCTGCTTTCTGGCTCTTGGTATAATCTGCGTGCTTTTGAATCATCTCGCGCACGGTATCGATATCTTCCTCGTCGAGGGTTTCGATATCTGCCATTGAGGTGTTGCACCGCGTCGCGAAGTCGCCTGCTTCATCCAGAATATAAGCGACACCGCCACTCATCCCGGCTGCAAAGTTGCGTCCGGTTGCACCCAACACAACTACCTTCCCGCCGGTCATGTATTCGCAGCCGTGGTCGCCGACGCCTTCGATAACGGTATTGACGCCGGAGTTGCGGACGCAGAAGCGTTCTCCGGCTACACCGTTGATATACGCCTCGCCACTCGTGGCGCCGTAGAAGGCAACGTTACCGATGATGATGTTTTCTTCTGGCACAAAGGTCGAACCCGCAGGCGGATAGACGATAATCTTGCCGCCGCTTAACCCTTTACCTAGATAGTCGTTGGCGTCGCCTTCGAGTTCGAGGGTGACGCCTTTGGGTACGAAGGCACCAAAACTCTGTCCGGCACTGCCTTGGAAGTGCAGGTGTACGGTATCTTCGGGTAAGCCTTGCCAGTGGCGTTTGGTGATTTCGTTGCCCAAAATTGTCCCGACGACGCGATTGGTATTTTTAATCGGCAAGGTGGCGCTGATTTTTTCGCCGTTTTCAATCGCCGGTTTGCACAAATCCAGCAAAGTGGTGATATCTAGGGATTTGTCTAAACCGTGGTCTTGCGGAATTTGACAGTAACGTCCGACACTGGCATCGACTTCGGGTTGATACAGAATCTTCGATAAATCGATTCCCTTTGCCTTCCAATGTTCTACCGCTTGTTTCGCTTCCAGAACATCGGTGCGTCCGACCATTTCGTTGATGCTGCGGAAACCGAGTTGCGCCATGATTTCGCGAACTTCACTGGCGATGAATCGCATGAAGTTGACGGTGTGCGCCGGATCTCCGGTAAAGTTTTTGCGGAGGTATGGATCTTGCGTCGCCACGCCAGCAGGACAGGTGTTGAGGTGACAGACGCGCATCATAATGCAACCCAGGGTAACTAATGGTGCGGTGGCAAAGCCGAATTCTTCTGCACCCAGCAAGGCGGCAATCACGACATCGCGTCCTGTCTTCATCTGTCCGTCTGTTTCCACGGCGATGCGACTGCGAAGGTTATTCAGTACCAATGTCTGATGCGTCTCGGCAAGTCCCAATTCCCAAGGCAATCCCGCGTGTTTAATTGAAGTTTGGGGAGAAGCACCCGTACCCCCGTCGTAGCCTGAAATTAAGACTACATCGGCATGTGCCTTCGCAACTCCCGCCGCGATCGTCCCCACGCCGACTTCAGACACCAACTTAACGCTAACCCGCGCGTTGCGATTCGCATTCTTCAAGTCGTGGATTAACTCTGCCAAATCTTCAATCGAGTAAATGTCGTGGTGCGGCGGTGGCGAAATTAAACCTACCCCCGGAGTCGAGTGACGGACTTTGGCAATCCAAGGGTATACTTTTTTACCTGGCAACTGTCCGCCTTCACCCGGTTTTGCACCTTGCGCCATCTTGATTTGCAGTTCCCGCGCCTGGGAGAGATACAAGCTGGTAACGCCGAAACGTCCGGAGGCAACTTGTTTGATCGCGCTGTTCTTCGAGTCGCCCATCTCGTTTGTCCAGGTGTAGCGTTCGGGGTCTTCGCCGCCTTCCCCGGTGTTCGATTTGCCACCGATGCGGTTCATCGCGATCGCCAATGCCTCATGCGCTTCTTTAGAAATCGACCCATAACTCATCGCCCCGGTCTTAAAGCGCTTCACAATCGCTTCTACCGGCTCAACTTCCTCGATGGGTACGGGTTCCCGTTGCTGGAATTTCAACAACCCGCGCAGGGTGTAGAACCGCTGATTCTGCTCGTTTACGAGGGCGGCGTATTGCTTGTAAGTTTCGTAACTGCCTTCGCGCACGGCTTTTTGCAGTGTGTGGATGGTTTGGGGACTAAACAAATGCGCTTCGCCTTCTTTGCGCCACTGGTATTCCCCGCCGACATCGAGGGTATGACCGTTGACTTCTCGGTCGGGGAAGGCGTGACTGTGGCGCAGAATCGCTTCGGTGGCGATCGCTTCCAATCCCACCCCTTCGATCCGCGATGCCGTCCAGGTAAAATATTGATCGATGACTGATTTGTTCAGTCCCAGTGCCTCGAAAATCTGCGCGCCGCGATAGCTTTGCAGCGTTGAGATGCCGATTTTTGACGCCACTTTTACCACGCCTTTGGTTACTGCTTTTACGTAATTCTTGCAGGCTTTATAGGTATCGATATTTACCAACGTTCCCTGTTGAATCATCGCGTCGATCGTCTCGAAGGCGAGATAGGGATTGATCGCGCCGCAACCGTAACCGATCAGGGTGGCGTAATGATGGACTTCGCGGGGTTCGCCGGATTCGAGGACGAGTCCGACGCGGGTGCGCGTACCGTTGCGGATCAGGTGGTGATGGAGTCCGGAGACGGCGAGCAAAGCGGGGATGGGAGCTTGGGTGGGGGAGATGTGGCGATCGCTCAAAATAATCAAGTTGGTGCCCGATGCGATCGCGCTATCTGCCTGGGCGCAAATCTCTTCCATCGCCCCTGCCAAACCTTCCACCCCTTTTTTGGGGTCAAACAAAATCGGCAGGGTAATCGATTTGAAATCGCCCTCAGAAATATGTTTCAACTTCGCCAATTCTTCATTGCTTAAAATCGGCGTTTTTAGCTCAATTAAATGACAACTTTGCGGCTCAGGTTTGAGCAAGTTTCGCTCAGCACCGATAGTCGTTTCTGCCGAGGTAATAATTTCTTCGCGAATCGAATCGATCGGCGGGTTCGTAACTTGGGCGAATAGTTGCTTAAAGTAATCGTAAAGCAATTTCGGACGGTCAGAAAGCACAGCCAGCGGCGTATCTGTCCCCATCGCACCGACAGCTTCAACCCCATCCCGCGCCATCGGCGTCAGCAACATCCGCAACTCTTCAAACGTATAACCAAATGCCATTTGGCGTTGCAGTAAAGATTTTGGCTCTGATACTGGCAATTCGGTTGCATCTTTGAGTTTCGCCAACTCGACCATATGTTGGTCGATCCAGTCGCGATAGGGATGTTCGGTGGCTATTTTATTCTTAATTTCCTCATCGGCAACGATGCGGCCTTCTTCCATATTTACCAGGAACATGCGCCCCGGTTGCAGACGACCTTTAAAGGCAACGCGCTCTGGTTCGATCGGCAGGACGCCCGCTTCCGATGCCATAATTACCAAGTCATCTTTAGTGACGTAGTAGCGAGAAGGACGCAAACCATTGCGATCGAGAACCGCACCCATCATCGTACCGTCGGTGAAAGCGATCGAAGCGGGGCCATCCCAGGGTTCCATCAAACACGAGTGGTATTTATAGAAAGCCTTTTTCTCATCGCTCATCGACTCGTGTCCCGTCCACGGTTCGGGAATCATCATCATTACTGCATGGGGAAGACTCCGCCCCGCCAATACCAGCAGTTCTAGGGCATTATCAAAGATTAGCGAGTCGCTGCCATCTATATTAATTACCGGCTTAATTTTCTTAATATCGTCGCCGAATAACTCCGACTCAAACAGCGACTGTCTGGCGTGCATCCAGTTGATATTACCGCGAAGGGTATTGATTTCGCCGTTGTGGGCGATGTAGCGATAGGGGTGAGAGCGTTCCCAACTGGGGAAGGTATTCGTACTAAAGCGGGAGTGTACCAGCGCCAGAGCGCTCTCCAGATCCGGATCTTGCAAGTCGGGATAATATTGCCCCACCTGCACCGGCATCAGCATACCTTTATATACAATCGTGCGGCACGAGATGCTAGCTGGATACCAATAGGGATCTGCTCCTGACGTGCGGATGGCGTTATGAGAGCGTTTGCGGATGACGTAGAGTTTCCGCTCAAAAGCCATGTCGTCAACCAGATCTGGGGAGCGCTGGATAAACACCTGCTCCATAAATGGTTCGCTGGATTTTGCCGTGTCGCCTAATGAAGAATTATCCGTCGGCACGTCGCGCCAACCGATTACTTGCTGACCTTCCTCCGCGACAATTTGGGCAAAAATCTGCCGACTTTGCTCGCGGATGGCGGGATCTGGCGAACAATAAATCATCCCAACGCCATACTGACCCGCTTCTGGTAGCGTCATATTTTCCGCCGCCGCCACCTTCTGCAAAAACTTGTGCGGCACTTGCATTAAAATGCCAGCTCCGTCTCCGGTGTTCGGTTCGCAACCGCAAGCACCCCGGTGGTCGAGGTTGAGCAGGATTGTCAGCGCCTGCTCGACGATCGCGTGCGACTTGTTTCCCTTCATGTGGACGATGAACCCGACACCGCAGGCGTCGCGTTCAAACTGTGGATCGTAGAGTCCCTGTTTTGGAGGCAGTGCGTTGCTGTTCATTTTGATGTCCTAGGAGTGCGATCTAGAGGACGGATCTAGATTTTCTAACAACAGAGACTTGTGGGTGTTGGGTCTTAAGGAAATTGTTAGACTCGATTGCAACTCGTGAGATAATATTATGTTCTGTCTTCGTAGGGACAGGGCAGGGGAAAAACTTTGAGCAATGCGATAAAACTTATTGCTGCCCTGTCCCCACCCCCCGGATTGAAAGCGGTTTTGAATTGGGTGCAATACAACATTGTAGGGACACGGCAGGGGAAAAAATGTGAGCAATGCGATAAAACTGATTGCTGCCTTGTCCCTACCCCCGTTGATGCGGCTGAAAATATACAACATTGTAGGGACACGGCATCGGAAAAACTTTCAGCAATGGGATAAAACTGATTGCTGCCTTGTCCCTACCCCCGTTGATGCGGCTGAAAATATACAACATTGTAGGGACACGGCATCGGAAAAACTGTGAGCAAGGCGATCAAACTGATTGCTGCCTTGTCCCTACCCGCCGTTGATGCGGCTCAACCACAAGTGGTTTCCAGCAATGGAATCAACCAGGGTGCGATGTGAGAAAATGAAATATTCCACCCCGCGTTCGCGCCAGCGGAAGGGAGGCATATCGCTCTCACGCATAATGGCGCTTTCTGGTTCGGGGGTGCATGTCTCGGAGGCAGTTTTTCATCAATGCAACAGCAGCAATACCGCATTACCCTTTTACCTGGCGATGGCATTGGCCCGGAAATTATCACCGTCGCGGTAGACGTGTTAAAAGCGGTCGGTCAGCAACTCAATTTAAACTTTGAATTTCAGGAAGCCCCCATCGGCGGCGCAGCTATCGATAAAACGGGCAACCCCCTCCCCGATGAAACTCTAGCAATCTGCCGCAACAGCGATGCGGTATTGCTAGCAGCGATCGGCGGTTATAAGTGGGATACTTTACCCTCTAATCAACGCCCGGAACGAGGATTGTTGGGACTGCGGGCGGGATTGGGACTGTTTGCCAACCTGCGACCCGCTAAAATATTACCCCAATTAATCAACGCCTCCACGTTAAAACGGGAAGTGGTCGAAGGCGTCGATATTATGGTGGTGCGAGAACTCACGGGTGGGATTTATTTCGGACAACCCAAGGGAATATTTGCTACCGAAACTGGGGAAAAGCGGGGCGTCAATACAATGGCGTACACCGAATCGGAAATCGATCGCATTGGCAGGGTAGCGTTTGAAACCGCGCAGAAGCGCAAAGGTCAGCTATGTTCGGTGGATAAATCCAACGTGCTGGAAGTGTCGCAATTGTGGCGCGCGCGCATCACCCAACTCGCCAGCGAATACCCCAACGTCACCCTATCCCACATGTACGTAGACAACTGCGCCATGCAACTGCTACGCTGGCCCAAACAATTTGACACCATCGTCACTGGGAACCTGTTCGGCGACATTCTCTCCGACGCCGCCGCCATGCTCACCGGCAGCATCGGCATGTTACCCTCAGCTAGTCTAGGCAGTTCCGGCCCCGGCGTTTATGAACCCGTCCACGGTTCCGCCCCAGACATCGCAGGACAAGATAAAGCCAACCCCATCGCCCAAGTACTCAGCGCCGCCATGATGCTGCGCTACGGCTTAAATCAACCCCAAGCCGCCGATAAAATTGAAACCGCCGTCCTGCAAGTATTAGACCAAGGTTATCGCACAGGCGATATCATGTCCGAAGGGATGACCTTAGTAGGTTGCCGCGCTATGGGAGATGTTCTGCTCAAAGCGCTGGAAAATCCCCAATCCTGAGTTATTAATTAGAAGAGCAGCGATTAAAAGCTGCTCTTGAATTGCTCAACTAGCAAAGGATGAATCAGTCAGCAACCCCGGTCTTTTGACACGGGGCTTCAGGCATAAGCCTTATAGCCCTAGCTGACCAGACTATCCGTTTGGGGCAAGAGTTGAAGACCTACTTCAGGATGCTTGCTAGTCCTGAACCCTAGAACCGAACGATTAAACAGGCTTAAGGGTTAAACCAGTATCGTTTGGATAGTACCGACCCTAAACAATGTCGTTCGCGCAGCGTGCCGGAGGCATTAGCAAACATTACCTGTAACAAGGATGCAGAAATGCATGAATTACGTATTTGTTTTAGATACAAATAAACAACCTCTCGATCCAATTCCTCCAGCACGAGCAAGGGAATTATTGACAAAGCAAAAAGCTGCCGTGTTTAGTATGTATCCGTTCACGATTATCCTTAAGCACGCAGTTCCAAATCCAGCACCAAAACCACTCACTATCAAGCTAGATCCCGGCTCTAAATTTACTGGGATTGCGGTTCTAGATGCAGAAAATGTCATTTGGGTTGCTCAACTGGAACATCGAGGTTGGCAAATCAAGGATTCGTTGGGGTCAAGACGCTCACTACGTCGCAGTCGTCGTAATCGCAAAACTCGATATCGCAAGTCTCGGTTTCTTAATCGCAAACGCCCCCAAGGATGGTTAGCTCCATCATTGATGCACCGTGTCCTGACGGTTGAGACTTGGGTAAAACGGCTTTGTCGATATGCGCCAATAACTCAGATAGCTATGGAGTTGGTCAAGTTTGACACCCAAAAAATGCAGAACCCTGAGATTGATGGTGTTGAGTATCAGCAAGGCGAACTTGCTGGGTACGAAGTGCGGGAATACTTGCTTGAAAAATGGGGACGCAAGTGTGCTTACTGCGACAAAGAAGGTGTCCCACTCCAAATCGAACATATTCATTCCAAAGCAAAGGGAGGTAGCAATCGAATCAGCAACCTAACCTTGTCTTGCTCCCGATGCAACACCAAGAAAGGAACCAAGTCTATAGACGAGTTCCTTAAAAAAGATGAGTCTAGGTTGGAGAAAATAAAACGTCAAGCCAAAACACCTTTGAAAGATGCAGCCGCAGTCAATGCAACTAGGTGGGCATTATTTCACACCTTGAAAAATATCTTGCCCACAACAACGGGAACAGGCGGACAAACCAAACACAACCGAATCAGACTTGATTTACCCAAGCATCACTGGGTTGATGCGGCTTGTGTTGGCGAAGTTGAGAAGTTGAATTTGTTAACACAGCAACCACTGCGGATTAAATGCACTGGTTGGGGAACTCGTCAAATGTGCGGCACTGATAGATATGGTTTCCCGATTCGGCATAGAGAACGTAAGCAAGTCCACTTTGGTTTCAAGACTGGCGATATTGCCAAGGCTGTTGTTACTTCTGGGAAAAAAGTAGGTCTATATGTTGGTCGCGTGTTATGTCGTGCTAGAGGGAGTTTTGATATTGTCACCAAATCAGGAAGAGTAGGTGACATTCATCACAGATTTTGTAAAACAATTCACAAAAAGGATGGCTATTCGTATGCTTTTTAAGATGTCTGCACGGCTTCTTAAACTGCCCGTGTCGCGTTTCCTGTTCGCTCTAAAAAGACGAAGCTCCCACGCTCCCGGAGGTTTTTAGGTGGTGCAAGCTTCAGACACATCCGCAGAAAATTGGGAAGACAACAGCGAGTTCTCCTCCTTAAGACAACTCGCTTTACTCCAAGCAGCTCAACAAATTTACCGCTCCTACTACGAGAGCAATGCCAGAATGGTAAAGCGTCCCGTTGGAGTGGTAATTAATCAAGTTACCTACCGAGGAAAGCTGATTTTTTCTCAAAAGCCCATCCTATTATTCCAAGAAATTTTTATCCCATTGAACGAGATTGAATCAGAAATATATTAGGGAAATTTCAGATTGCAGATTTGAGATTTCAGATTGTAGTTGTAGGGAACATAATTAACGTTGTTAAAATATCCCAGATCTAGGTGGCCGTGCCCCAACAGCAAAAATATCGTTGGTTGTAGGGAACATAATTAACGTTGTTAAAATATCCCAGATCTAGGTGGC
>NZ_BLAY01000171.1 GCF_020521235.1 Microseira wollei NIES-4236
CCTCGCTGTTTGATCTCGTTTTGAAATTGGTTGTCGGGGCACGGCGGTCAAGAATTTTCTCGTTAGTGGCAAATCTTGCTGATGCCGTGCCCCTACTGAGGTCAAAAACCTGGTTTTTAATCTTTGACGCGGGATGGGTCTGTGCTACGTTGCCATAACTCTTTCCAGCTATAGTTTACGCTCGTAACTCCAAAGTCTGGTTCTTTGTAGAATGGATTTCGCAGGTAACGGACTTCACAATCATTATCTCGCACTTGGTGTTCTGTTTTTGGCACTTGCACGAGTGCGAGGATATAATCTTCGGGTTTATTCAGTGCTGTAAGTATTTCATTCTTTGTTACCGTCACGGTGTCTGCACCTTCTATGGGTCGTTTGACTTCAATAAACCGCAGTTTACTGGTTCCGGGGATGCAGGATTCGAGATCGTAGCCGCATTTTTCAGCACTTACGTCGTGGGGTTGGTAACCTAATTTTTGCTCGGCTTCTATCGCAGCTGCCATTGCTAGCTGTTCTACTCGCTGCGTTTCTTTGGCGAAGGTATCTTGTGTATCGCTGCGGTTTCCAGATAGTCTTTGCAGTAACCCTGCTGGCACAATTAAGGCACCTCCTACTACGACGGGCGGTAGGGGAGAGATACGGCGTTCTTGCTGCAATTGTTCTATCCGCTTTTGCAGTCGCGCTTGCAGTTCATCTGCCCTCGATCTGGCTTTGGCTGAGTTAATTTTGGCGTTGGTTTTTCCGGCTAATTCTTGCAGTTTCAACTCTTCGGATCGATAATCCCAGTAGTTGATTTCTTTGGTGAGTCGGTCTTTTACCGCTGCCATTGTTTTGTCGATTAGTTCTTCTTTGTGCTGCTTGACTTCGTTTAGGTGTTGGGGAACGAGATGAGCGATCGCATATCCTAATGCTTGAGATTCTATATCTGCCCGCAGCCAAGTTTGCTCTAAAATTGGTTCTACTAAGGCTTGCTCGACTTCTGCGAGCGGTCGATAATTCAAATAAGGTGCATAACCCCCATTCTGGGTTTTACCATCTGGATCGATCTCCACATACTGCATCCGCCGCGATACCACTCTTCGATTACCGGCAGCATCAATTTTGGCATCTTGTATCGAGTGTTCTAAATAAACTAAGGCGCGGATTTGTTCCCCTGGGTCGCTATCATCAACCAAAATGCTGCCTTGTTTTAAGACGTGCCGGTGGTTTTCCAAGACTAAATCTAAAGTCGCATCCAGCAGGGGATGACCCGGACAAACAAACGCCGCCAAAGGTTTACCGGGTACGCTAATTAACTGCTTATCAAAACAAATACGTTCGTAGCGAGTGAGAATCGGTTCTCTGGTACCAATTTGACGACCTCGGTTGCGAATTATGCTGGGGACGTGGGTGATTTCATAGCGATGGGGTTCGCGATCGCGCCAGTTTCCCCCTAATCTTTTAAAAGCTGCTAAAAAGAACGACGCAATGAAATGGGGTTGCAACTTCCTCGCGGAGGCGCGTTCCATTTCTTCCCTAATTTGGCGGACTTTGGAGATATCCAAACTTGCCCGCGCTAAAACTTTTTCTTCTAATAATTTTTGCCAGCGCTGGCGGTCTAAGCGATCGCTCACAACTTGGGTCAATCTAGCGCGCACGTCGGCGCGATCGCCATACCGAATCGCACCAATTAGCAATTCTCGCAATTGTGCCCCTGCGATCGCTTTCCCCAACACATCAAAAACTTTACCGCCTAAGGCATCTTGTTCGATTTCCAGTTTTTTCAGCAAGGCTAAATAAACATCGCCTTCGCGAGTTTCCGAGGCGACCAAGTTCCATAAATGACAAACTTCGGTTTGACCGATGCGGTGAATCCGTCCAAAGCGCTGTTATAAACGGTTAGGATTCCAGGGCAGATCGTAATTAACCATTAAATGCGATCGTTGCAGGTTAATCCCTTCCCCCGCCGCATCGGTTGCCAATAATACCTGTACAATTGGGTCTTGAGTAAAAGCTTCTTGAGCTTTGCGGCGTTCTTCCCGTACCATCCCCCCGTGAATGGTAACAACTGCTTCCGGGCGTCCCAGTAAAGTGCGAATCCGGTCTGCCAAATAGTTCAGAGTATCCCGCTGTTCGGTAAAGATAACCAGCTTGCGTCGATGACCTTTAGCATCAAATAATTCGGCTTTATTTTGTAGGAGTTGGGATAGTTCTTCCCATTTCTTATCGGTACCGTTGCGTCGAACTTGCAAGGCGAGTTGTTCTAAACTTTCTAACTGAGCAATCTCAGCTCGCATCATCAACTGTTTAATTGTCTATGTTTAAAAGCGATCGCTCCTACAAGCTATCCGGAACGACGTTCAATTCTCGCAGTTTAGCTGCTAATTTTTCCGCTCGTTCCTCCGCCTGCTGTCGTGCTTGAATTTCTTGCTGAAGTTCCTCATTCTTCTGAATAAGCGCCTGCGCCAACTGATCAGGAAGCAACAATTTCTCTCCCGTATCCTCCCGGTAAAAACCAATCAATTTACCCTCGATAGCCAAACGCAACTGTAACGGTTCGCTGCGACTATCAGTAATGGGTTCGTAAATTTCTCCCCGCAGGCGATATCCTTGTAATTGTTCGGGTATCCACTCGCCTTTGGGGTCAAACAACCAGTATTCTTTGACGCCCAAACTTTCGTACAGAGTTTTTTTGAAGCTTTTATCTTGATCTTCAGTGCCTTTGGAAGTCATCTCAAAAATTACCGACGGCACTTGACCTTCTTCCCAGATTTTGTAATTATCTCTTCCTCCCGGTTCAACCTCAAAAATCACCATCACGTCTGGCGCAGTTCGCAATCTGGGAAATCCTTGCGAATAGTAAAGATATTGGTTGCCGAGTACAGTTGCCCTACGGTCTTTCACATATTGTTTGAGGACTTCTAGGGTAGTCAACAAAGCATAGAGATGGTCGTAAGTTTCTGCCACGGGTTCTCCATCAGCACTAGGATAGAATACTTCCGATTCAGTAGGCGGTAAAACAGCAGTCATAGTGATTTTAGATTTTAGATTTTAGATTTTGGATTTTGGATTTTAGGTGCGTTACGCTGGCGAAGATAGCACCCTACGTAATTTTATTTTATAGCCCGCGAAGGCGGGCTTTGTTTGTGTAGCTCCACCCTTGAGGGTGGAGAGTTTGTAGGGTGCGTTAGCGTTCAGCGTAACGCACCGCCTAATTTTATAGCTAAAATCCCAACTTTTCTAGCACGGGACGAGTGGAAACAATATGTTTCTCCAAACCGAGTTTCTTCGGAGCAATTCCCAATGCTAAAGCGACTAATTGAGGTAAATGCAGCACTGGTAAACCCAGTTTACGCTCAATTACCTTTTCCACCTCCGGTTGACGAGAATCCAAATTCAGGTGACACAAAGGGCAAGGGGTAACAATACAATCTGCCCCCGCAGCAATTGCTTCTTGAATATGCATTCCTGCCATTTTAAAGGCTTGATTCGTGGCATAACTCGAAAGAGGCCAACCACAGCATTGAGTGCGCCCCCGATAATAAACTGGGGTTGCTCCTACTGCTCGGAAAACATTTTCCATCGATTCTGGTTGATAAGGATCGTCAAACGGGATTGACTTTTGGGCGCGCAGGATGTAACAGCCGTAAAATGCCGCACACTTGAGATTGCTTAATTTACGCGTGACTCTTTGTTGCAGTGCTTCTAAGCCATAATCACCTACTAAAGCCCACAACAGGTGTTTAACTTCGCTGCTACCGCGATAGGGCGAACAACTTTCTTTCTGCAATAAGCCATTAATCTGATTCAGGTAGGCAGGGTCATTTTGCTGAGCTTCCTTGAGGCGTTCGTCTACATGCCCGATGACGCCCTGACAGGTGCTGCAATGAGTCAGCAAGGGTAATTTGAGTTCTTCCGCTAAGGCAATATTGCGGGCATTGACGGTATCTTCTAACAGTTGGGATTCTTCTTTAAACGTGCCAGAACCGCAACAAGAAGCTTTTTTCAGTTCGATTAATTCAATTCCCAGCGCTTGAGTCAGGGCGGCGGTGGATTGGTAGAGTTCCCGGCAAGCGCCTTGTGCTACACAACCGGGAAAATAAGCATATTTGAGATCCATTTGTCAAGGGTCAGTAGTTAGTGGTGTAGGGGCGGATTTGACCAGCCATCAAAGCAATAATCGACAATTGTTTTAAACCCGCCCCCAGTCAGTTGTCAGCAATAGGCGATTCTGACACTGACTCTGCTACTATCATCGCGCGCAGACCGGAGGGGAAACTGGAAAGAACAATAAAGGATAAAATTTGCTCCCCTGCTCCCCTGCTACCCTGCCCCCCTGCCCCATACCCGTGTCAATCAGAAAACTGACTACCGATTGAGGAGAGCGTACGCATCTTCAGATAAGATGAAAAAATGCTTAGAACTTCAGAACCTTGTAAGCAAGTTCGAGCAACTGCTAAGAGGAATTGTGGTCAGCACCCCGCTCTAAAGATACGGAGCAAGAACGCCCAAATCTTTAGGTAGCTGACCAGTCTAAGTCCAGGCAACGGGGAAACGAAGTTATCGGCAAGCGTTTAAGCTCCTACCAGGGGATGCTCTCGCTAGTCCGCAAGCTCCTAGAACCTGATAGCTAAACAGTTTTACTCGAGGTAAGACAGTGCTGTTGGGATAGTACCGACCGATAACTTGGACGTTCGCGTAGCGTGCCGACGTCAGGAGGCATAGCTAACTTAAACCCAGCAATGGGTGAAAGGGGATAACCATATCCCCACAGTAGGGGCAACCATACCCCTCTACCCCGCAAGGGGGACGGCAAAAAATGCCGCGTCACCTTCCTCCACCAATTAAAAGATGGTGGTTTCCACATTCCCGTGAGGTTTTAGATGAGCCAACAGGATACATTTGAAAAAGTCAAGAAAATTGTAGTCGATCAATTGGGTGTTGAGGCTGCGGACGTCAAACCCGAAGCCAACTTTGCCAACGATCTAGGGGCAGATTCCCTAGATACGGTAGAACTGGTAATGGCGCTGGAAGAAGAATTCGATATCGAAATCCCCGACGACGCCGCCGAAACAATGATGACGGTGCAACAAGCGGTAGACTATATCAACGATAAAGTAGCAGCCTCGGCCTAAGCGAGGTGCTTCGACTAGAGCATCGGGGCTAGGGCGAGAACGGGGATATTAGCAATCAAAATTAAATCCCCATATTCGCTAATCCCTAATTTTTAAGTTCTACTCTTTCTCTAGTCCAAGCGCCCCTAGTCCCTAGCCCCTAATCCCTATTTTGTTCTGCGTTCTGGGTTTGGAAGCCCGTTTAAGCGACGAAACATGACAGATTTTGAACGTAAGCGCGTTGTTGTTACTGGTCTTGGCGCGATTACACCGATTGGCAATACCTTAGCCGAGTATTGGGAAGGTTTGTTAAGCGGACGCAACGGTATTGGCCCGATAACGCTATTCGATGCGTCCCGGCACGATTGTCGCATTGCTGGTGAAGTAAAAGGATTCAATCCCCACGATTACATGGATCGCAAAGACGCAAAGCGCATGGATCGGTTTGCTCAATTTGGGGTGGTTGCTAGCCAGCAAGCGATCGCTGACGGGCAGTTTGTCATTAACGAACTGAACGCAGAACAGGTGGGCGTCATCATCGGTACCGGGGTTGGCGGTCTGAAAGTCTTGGAAGACCAGCAAGAAGTCTACCTGACTAAAGGCCCCTCTCGGTGCAGTCCGTTTATGATTCCGACGATGATCGCTAATATGGCGGCAGGGTTGACAGCAATCCACATTGGTGCTAAAGGCCCTAATTGTTGCACGGTAACCGCTTGCGCCTCGGGTGCAAATGCCGTAGGGGATGCGTTTCGCTTAATTCAAGGCGGGTACGCCCAAGCAATGATTTGCGGCGGCACAGAAGCAGCCGTCACGCCGTTGGCATTAGCCGGATTTGCCGCATCAAAAGCACTTTCGACGCGCAACGATGAACCCGCCCATGCGTCGCGTCCGTTTGACCGCGATCGCAATGGCTTTGTTATGGGCGAAGGTGCCGGAATTTTACTACTAGAAGAATTAGAACACGCCCTCAGTCGCGGGGCTCGCATCTACGCGGAAATCGTCGGCTACGGGATGACCTGCGACGCCTATCACATGACCGCCCCGGTACCGGGTGGAGAAGGCGCGGCTAGGGCAATTCAAATGGCGATGAAGGATGCCCGAATAACGCCAGACCAAGTGAGTTATATTAACGCCCACGGTACCAGCACGCCAGCAAATGACGTCACCGAAACCAAGGCGATTAAAAAAGCCCTGGGAGATGCCGCGTATAAAGTGGCAATTAGTTCTACCAAGTCGATGACCGGGCATTTACTCGGCGGATCGGGCGGAATTGAAGCCGTTGCAGCGGTAATGGCGATCGCTAACGACCAACTTCCCCCCACGATTAACCTGGAAAATCCCGATCCGGAGTGCGATTTAGATTACGTCGCCTGCTCAAGTCGCGCCCAAAAAGTCGATGTGGTACTGTCTAATTCTTTCGGCTTCGGCGGTCACAACGTCACCCTAGCGTTTAAGAAATACAGCCAGGGATAGTCTAAATTTCCGGATTTGAGCTTTGAAAAGCGGGAAAAATTCCGAAAATAAAAGAATATACCGCTTGACAAATTGCCATTCAATGTGAAATAGGGCAAAGGTGTTTGTGAACAAAAGGCTAAGGAAGGGTAGGCGATGACTCGCTTTCCTTTTATTACAGGAATTAAAGCAAGAAACCGGGTTTCTCTGAAAAAAAATTGATTTGTCAACTGGAGATTGACTCAGAAACTTTGGTGATGGCCTCTTGTTGCGTAAGTCCTGTATTACCTGGGGAAAACCTGTTTTTAAGATTCAATACTGCCAAAAAACCCTGATTTCTCTTGAATACACTTGTTATTTACAAACAGACCGGCAAATTGAAATTCCCGCTCAAGGCTCAAACAAAGTTCTTGCCCATTGATCTTGCTAATGGGATGATGAGGATGGGATATCATGTAGGGTCAATCCAGAGTACCCCAATACCAGCTAATACCAAATCGGCTTCGCTCGCCCCATGTCTTGCGACTGGTAACAGGTCAACAGTAGCAGGTCATAGGCTTTTGCCATGGTGACCCGCGATTTAAAACTAAAAACCAGCAAAATTCAGAGGGTATAAGAAAAAGTTTGGTATTAGATAAAAAGTTTTGACCGTTGTAAAGAAGAAGGAATTATGGCTGTCGCAACTCAATCGCTTGAGGAACTTTGCATCAACTCGATTCGCTTTTTGGCAATAGACGCAGTCCAAAAAGCGAATTCCGGTCATCCAGGATTACCAATGGGTGCCGCGCCGATGGCGTTTGTCCTCTGGGATCGCTTTATGCGATATAACCCGAAAAATCCCAAATGGTTTAACCGCGATCGCTTTATTCTGTCTGCCGGACACGGCTCAATGCTACAGTATGCCCTACTTTACCTGACGGGCTACGACAGCGTGAGCATAGAAGACATCAAGCAGTTCCGTCAGTGGGATTCCAAAACCCCCGGACACCCAGAAAATTTCATGACCGCAGGTGTAGAAGTTACTACCGGCCCCTTGGGACAGGGTATTGCCAACGGTGTTGGTTTGGCAATAGCAGAAGCCCATCTGGCAGCCAAGTTCAACAAGCCAGATGCCAAAATTGTTGACCACTACACCTACGTAATTTTAGGTGATGGTTGCAACATGGAAGGCGTTTCTGGTGAAGCTTGTTCTTATGCGGGACACCTGGGATTGGGTAAGCTGATTGCCCTCTACGACGACAACCACATCTCGATTGATGGTTCTACGGATGTGGCATTTACCGAAGATGTTTCTGGGAGATTTGAAGCATACGGTTGGCACGTTCTGCATGTAGAAAATGGCAATACCGACTTAGCAGCGATTGAAGCGGCGATCGCAGAAGCTAAAGCCGTTACCGACAAACCCTCAATGATTAAAGTAACCACCACCATCGGTTACGGTTCCCCCAACAAAGCCAACACCGCAGGCGTTCACGGTTCTGCTTTGGGTAACGATGAAGTCAAACTGACTCGCGACAACTTGGGTTGGGAATACGAACCCTTTGTTGTTCCAGCAGACGCCCTGAAGCATATGGGGAAAGCAGTGGAACGCGGTGCTGGCTACGAAGCCGAATGGAATCAAGCATTTGCCGACTACAAAGCTAAATATCCCGCAGAAGCAGCTGAATTTGAACGTTTCGTCAGTGGCGCACTTCCCGATGGTTGGGATAAAGTACTGCCTACCTACACCCCCGAAGATAAAGCACTACCCACCCGCAAACACTCGGAAACCTGCCTCAACAAACTGGCACCAGTTTTATCTGAGTTAATTGGTGGTTCGGCTGACTTAACCCACTCTAACCTAACCGAACTAAAAGGCATCGGCGACTTTCAGAAAGGGCAATATCAAAACCGCAACATCCACTTTGGCGTGCGGGAACACGGTATGGGCGCCATCTGCAACGGTATGGCGCTGCACGGTTCGGGATTAATTCCCTACGGCGCGACCTTCCTGATCTTCACAGATTATATGCGGGCTGCGATCCGCTTATCTGCCCTGTCCCTCGCTGGCGTAATTTGGGTAATGACCCACGACTCGATCGGACAAGGGGAAGATGGTCCCACCCACCAACCAATTGAAACTTTGGCTTCCCTGCGCGCGATTCCTAACCTGACGGTAATTCGTCCCGCAGACGGAAACGAATGTTCTGGCGCTTACAAAGTCGCGATTGAGAAGGCGAAGCACAACAACCCGACTCTGTTAGCATTCTCCCGTCAAAATGTCCCCAACTTGGCAGGTACTTCGATGGAAGGCGCGACCAAGGGGGCATACACAGTGTTCGATTGTGAAGGAACTCCGGAATTGATCCTAATCGGTACGGGTTCCGAATTGAGCCTCTGCGTCACCGCAGCTGAAAAACTGACTGCTGAAGGCAATAAAGTGCGCGTCGTCTCGATGCCTTCTTGGGAACTGTTTGAAGCTCAAGATGCAGCTTACAAAGAATCTGTACTGCCAAAAGCAGTCACCAAGCGCCTATCTGTAGAAGCTGGCGCTAGCTTTGGTTGGCATAAGTATGTCGGCATTGAAGGCGATATGGTCAGCATCGACCGTTTTGGTGCTTCTGCACCCGGTGGCGTTTGTATGGAGAAATTTGGCTTTAGCGTCGATAATGTTTTAGCTAAGGCTAAAGCTTTATTAGGCTAATACCGCAAATATTCCCTGTAATTGATTGAATGAGGCTCTCTAGTAATAGAGAGCCTTTTTCAGTATTTGGCTTAAGTCTGTAACCGACCATGTGGTAATTTTTCGGTGAAAGTTAAAAGCGATCGCGCTGCGGCTTTTTTACGCCGTTAGACGGCAGCACTCCAATGGTTGTAGAGAGGAGATCTTGAGAAAGCACTCACGGAAGAGAATAGCTAAAATATTTAGCAAAAGGTCTATCTACGGGAAAAGCTAATATGCAGCAGCCAAATTCAGCCTCTCAGAAGAACCTTGCTCAAAAAATTGAAAAGTGGAAAGCTGGACTGGCAGATCTGGGGCGACGAAATCCTCTCATCAACTTTCGGCAAGACAGTCCTCGATCGCTGGAAATTCTGACAGAGCAACCAGATATTCTCTTCAAGCACTTAACTCAAGAGAAGAAGTCGCTGTATTTTCAACCTGACAGTGAGTCTCAAGCAATTGTTGACCCCAGACAGACTAATACATCATCAGCAAGAAATTCTGTTGAATTGAGAACTCGTCAAACAGGTAATGAGCAACTAAAAAGACTCAAAAAGTTGCGTAGTGAGGCGCGGCTATCACTCGAGGAAAGAGGCGTAAATAGTTTATTTTTAGCCTTTGGGACAATAACTTGGTATGATAAGGAAAAACCAGATGAGGCTTTGCTATCACCACTAATCTTGGTTCCTGTAGAGTTGATTAAGGAGCCAAAACGAGATGTGTATAAAATCTCTATTGTGCCAGAAGATATTGTACTCAATCCAACACTCTCATTAAAGTTAAAGCAAGTTTTTGGAATTGAGTTACCGGAGGAAGAGGCAGTACAGGAGCTAACCTACAGCGAACTGATTAGTCAGATTCGCAACCTATTGTCAGAGCAAAAGAAATGGCAAATCCAAGAAAATGTTTTTCTTTCACTGTTTTCTTATGCCAAAGCTGCAATGGTTCGGGACATCATTGAAAATGAATCTCGGATTTGCGCTCACCCGATTTTGCAAGCAATTAGTGGCGATCTCAGTACTTATCAAGCAAGCTACAAGGAACCCATACCTGCATCAGCTTTAGATTCACGAGTTGATCCTAAACTAACATTTCAAATTCTTGATGCTGATTCTAGCCAACAGGTTGTAATCCAAGCAGCAAAGGCTGGTTCTAGCTTTGTTGTTGAAGGTCCACCAGGAACGGGTAAGAGTCAGACAATCGTCAATATGATTGCTGAATTAATTGGCAGTGGGAAATCAGTTTTGTTAGTTGCAGAAAAGGACACTGCACTTCGGGTAGTGTATCAGCGCATGATTGAGTGCGGCTTAAATCATCTGTGTCTCAACCTTCACCATAGTGGCACTACAGATAAACGGAAACTTGTAGAAGAACTGTCAAAAACAATTAAATATATTGAATATATTACCCAAAATTTTGAGATTAAAGACCCCGATAACTTCTTTGATGAGCTAGCATCGAATCGTCAACATCTCGGATTATACATTACAAGTTTACATGCAAAGGAAAAGCCTCTGGATAAATCACCATTTGAGCTATTTGGTGAACTCCTGAAAAAGAAAAGAGAACGAGTTCCAGAGCTTAATGTTATATTCTCAAATTTTAATCAATGGTCTCCGAATCGACTACAAGAAGCGAAGAATTTACTGAATCAGCTAGCCCAATTTTTACCTTTGTTTAATGGAGAGAAGACAACGATTTGGGCGAAAAGCTCTCTGAGTTATTACTCGTATCAACTTGAATTAGAATTGAGAGAAAAGATAGAAGAATTTAAGCAAGCTATTAATTCAATCCAAGATATTAGTCAACAACTTCAAGCAATTTTTCAAATTCAACCCCTATCGAATTTAGAGTCTTTAGAGACTTACCATACTGCCTTGTCTCATGTGTTGAAGGCTCCGCAAGGATTACCCGATAATTGGACTGAGGTAGATATTCCAATTGCTCGAACGGCTTTTGATCAATTGAAAGCTGATGTTCAGATAATTGAAAACTTTGAACCGCTGCTAAAACAAAGATATTCTTCTGAATTGTTTTCACCAGATCTACCTCAGTTATCTGAAAGATTTCAGAAATATAACCGTTTCTGGTTCATTCGGATATTTAATCTTAGCTACTGGCGCGATCGCAAACGCCTACGGAAGTTACGCATTACAACAAACCAAATTTCTCACAATGAATTGAAACGAGACTTGGTACAGGCTGTACAAATTCAGTTTGTGCGAAACCAGTTAAGCCAAAGCAATTACCCTGCTCGTCAAGTTTTTGGCTCTCTGTTCAATCCGCAAATCTCTAAGGAATCAGATTTGAAGCCCATTGAACAAGCTCTAAGCTGGTTGATTGGCTTACAGCAATATTCCCTTCCTGCTGATTCCGTTCAGCAGGTTGTAAGTTCTCCCACACAGCGGCGTGACCTAGCTAAACTTATTAAGCAACTTGAATCAAGTCATGACCAGATTAAGAAGGGTCTAGATTTTCTGCTATCCCATTTTAATGAAAATGACATTACCGCTCGTGACTTACCCCCCAATAAAATTTATTTTGCTGAACTGAAAAGTTTCTTGAATTTAGCTGAATCTGACTTACCCTACTTCCAAGAATGGCTAACTTACAAAGAAGTTTGTGAGAAGCTGGAAAACATGGGAGCTAAGAAATTCTTAGATGCTTTGCGTAGCAATAGAATTGACCCCAAGCATTGGTTTCCAGTCCTGGAACAACGTATTTACCAGACTTGCCTTGAGGCCATTCTCACTCGAAAACCTGAGTTGAAGAACTTTAATTTTGAGGTACACGAACGGCTGATCGGGGATTTTGCCAGACTGGACTATAGCCAATTGGATGTTGCTAGAGAACGATTGAAACATCTTCATGCAGAACGCTGGCAGAGTTGGGAGAAAACCTCAATCGCTCAATCTGAGTTGCCGAGGTTGAAAAAGGAGGAAACTAAGAAAAGACAGCATCTGCCAATCCGTAAACTCCTCAACGATCGACAAAAGGGAATACAAAACTTGGCTAAAATATTGAAGCCTTGTTGGATGATGAGTCCATTATCGGTCAGTCAATATATAGATCCCAATGTTATTCATTTTGACGTTCTAATTTTTGATGAAGCCTCTCAGCTTCGGACTGAAGATGTTATTTCTTCTATTATTCGTGCCAATCAAGTTATTGTTATTGGCGATCGCAAGCAGCTTCCGCCTACATCATTCTTCTCAACTGGAGATAGTGAAAAAGATGCAGATGATGAAGACGATGCAAGCTATGAAAGCATCTTAGACGAATGTTCAAATTTTATGTTTGGGTGCCGGCTGAAATGGCATTACCGCAGCCAGGATGAGCGCCTGATAGCTTTCTCCAATCTTCATTTTTATGACTCTCAATTAGTCACATTCCCCAACCCTATTCAAAATCCAGATTTGGGAGTGTGGTTTAAGCACGTTCCTGATGGTGTTTACGATCGTGGTGGACGCAGAGATAACCAACGTGAGGCAAGAACGGTTGCTCTGTTGGCTTTAGAGCATGTTCAGCGAGTACCCGATCAGTCTCTGGGAATCATTGCATTTAGCGAAGCCCAAGCTGATGCGATCCAGGAGCAGATAGAGATTTTGGGAAGAGATTATCCTAACTTGGAAGATTTTTGCCGCGATAATTCACCTCAGTTTTTTCTCAAAGCATTGGAGAACGTGCAGGGTGATGAGCGAGATGTAATTTTACTCAGTGTTGGGTATGCCCGCGATTCTCAAGGTAAACTTTCTCTCAATTTTGGTCCACTTAATAAGAAAGGTGGAGAACGGCGACTTAATGTAGCTGTCACACGGGCAAAGAGCAAAATTACCCTGGTTTCTTCCATAGTTGCCGGTGATATTGATTTAACACGCACCCAAAGTGAAGGTATAAGACTACTGCGCGATTACCTGGAATATGCAGCGAGTGGTGGTGAACGGCTACAAGGCAACTCTTACACAGATCAGCTTCACTTTGATTCGCCGTTTGAAGAAGATGTATATCACACTCTAAAACAGCACTCCTTACTACAGCAAGAATATACTATCCGTACCCAAGTTGGATGTTCAGGTTATCGAATTGATTTAGCAATAGCCAACAACGATCGCCCAGGAGAGTTTTTATTGGGGATTGAGTGCGACGGCGCATCTTACCATAGTTCCCCTACTGGGAGAGATCGCGATCGTCTAAGACAACAAGTGCTTGAAAGGTTGGGTTGGAAAATTCACCGCATTTGGTCAACAGACTGGTTTCGTAATAAACCTAATCAAGTTCGTATGTTGATAGAAAAAATCACACAAATTCAAAGAATGCGTAGCTGATTCTGTAGTGCGCGGTTTAATTCTAGTCTCTAATGATTCCGATATGCTTAGAGTGAGGGGAGTTACAGTAGAAAATTGGTTCGCAACAACGAGACATTATTGGGAATTTCAGGCCGACCGCACTTAGGCAAACATGACCAATTGGCTAAGTTGCTAAGTCCGGAAAGTGAATCGGCGAACTCGTAGGATAAATTTGAACCACACCCAAAGTAGTCTTGGAGAAGATTCATGAAAGCAATTGTATGCACTAAGTACGGCTCGCCAGATGTTCTTGAACTGAAAGAGGTTGAAAAACCTACTTTGAAGGACAATGAAGTCTTAATCAGAGTATATGCAGCAAGCGCAACGGCAGCCGACTGCATGATGCGTCAGGGAACACCCTTTTATGGCAGATTATTTCTTGGTCTGATGAGACCTAAAAATCCCATAACTGGAACTGGATTTGCCGGAATAATCGAAACAGTTGGAAAAGAAGTAAAGCTATTTAAAGAAGGCGATTCTGTTTTTGGAGAAACTGGCATCGGTTTTAGTACGAATGCCGAGTATGTGTGTTTGCCTGAAGATGGTGTGTTGGCAACATTACCGCATAACATGACTTATGAAGAAGCTGCCCCCGTCTGTGATGGCGCTCTAACCTCATGGAGTTTCCTTAAAGATATTGGAAAAATTCAGAGCGGACAAAGCGTTCTGATCAATGGTGCTTCTGGGAGTTTAGGTAGCGCTGCGGTACAGATTGCTAAATACTTTGGGGCAGAAGTGACCGGGGTATGCAGTACTACAAATTTAGAAATGGTGAAGTCTTTGGGTGCTGACAAGGTTATTGATTATACAAAAGAAGATTTCACCAAAACTGGACAGACCTATGACATTATTTTTGACACGGTTGGTAAGAGTTCATTTTCACGTTGTAAAGGTTCTCTGAGGGAAAATGGGGTCTATCTTTCACCTGTTCTCAGTCTACCTATTCTGTTTGAAATGATTTGGACTTCAAAGGTCGGTAGTAAGAAAGCGAAGTTTTCCGCCACAGGTCTGCGTCCGGTTTCAGAACTTCGAGTACTTCTCAATGAACTGAAGGAGTGTATTGAGGCAGGAAAGATAAAATCGATCGTTGATAGAAGTTATCCTTTAAAACAAACTGCCGAAGCTCATAAATATATCGAAACAGGACATAAAAAGGGAAATGTAGTCATAACTGTCGCCCCCTGAAAACAAAACCTCACAAGCAGCTGATGTTTGTAGTAGGCACTTTAGTGCCTATCTTGAAGCGCCCAAGCGCTTACTACGAACAAACTGATATGCCAGCTGCGTAATTTCTGTATGAGCGAGCGCAACTAAACAATCTTACCAATTGACTGCGTTGTTAAGTCCCAAAAGTGGTTCGGCGATCGCAGATAATAAACACGAGCAGTTAATCTAGGGCGATAACTATGACCGCTCCTTATACTGGAGGATGTCAATGCGGGCAAATTCGATATGAGATCCGGGCTGAACCTTTGACGCTGTATGCTTGTCATTGCAAAGAATGTCAGAAGCAATCTTCCAGTGCATTTGGCATGTCGATGCCCGTTCCCCGCGATGCAGTTGTTATTATCCGAGGAAAACCGAAACAATGGAAGCGAGTCTCTGACAGCGGACGTGAAGTGATTTGCTTATTTTGTGGGGAGTGCGGGACGAGAATATTTCATAACCCTGCCCGAAATTCCAAAATTACCAACGTTAAACCTGGAACATTAGATGATACAAGTTGGCTCAAACCTGTTGGAAATCTGTGGACTAGAAGTTCTCAAAAGTGGGTCGTTCTCAGCGAACAAATGTTAAACTACGAGGCGCAACCCAGCGACTTTACCCAACTGTTTGAGCTATTTCAAAGTGAGTAATATCATGTGCTTAAGCAACGGTTGTGTAACTGCTAATAGCTAATCGCTAATGGCTCAATCAGGAAAAATACTATATTAGCAATTAGCAAGCTTGCAATTAGCCATCCATACACTACCGATCTCTCGCGGACATGATATAACACCGTCTGAAGTCGAATGCAGAATACTAGGCCAAAAACTCAGATGCTTAATTGAAGTGGGCGCGGGAATTAAGGCAGAACTTTAATTTGCAAGGCAATAGCGATCGCACCCAGATTAATTCTCGTTCCTAATAATTCCGATATGCTCCGAATCAGGGGAGTTTCGCACCAGAAACCCGGTTTTTTCAAAAAACCGGGTTTCTTGCTTGGCACCAGAAACCCGGTTTTTTCAAAAAACCGGGTTTCTTGCTTATAAATATTTATAAAAATTAGTATATTGTTTTGTTAAGTTAGCTTAAAAAACATAAAAACAATCAAGATAACGCTCGCAGATAAAAACAAAAAACTTTAAAATAATTGTGTCAATATTTACACATTTGCGGATGATGTGGGTGATAACATAAAAAAATAATCCAAACTAACAGTCAGCGAAGTAGACAATGGTATCTATCTATCAATTAGTCAAGGAAACTTTGGAGAGCGGTTGGCTGTCACTGGAAACTGAAAATAAAATTAGCCAATTGTTTGAAAGTTCTGTAACCACAGAAGATATTGAAGCTCTGATAACCCTACAAGACGCTGTCGCTTTTGGTTACGTTCAGCGCGAGGCGCATAAAATTACTCAGGAGCGTCAAGTTAAAGAGCTTGTAGCAGTAGGTAGTAGGATATAGTCAATACCTACTACCTAAAACAAGGTTAGCTTAAAGAAATTTGCTGGGCGATCGCTTTCCCAATCTCTATCGAAGAAGTCGCCGCCGGAGAAGGTGCATTGCAAACGTGTAAAGTATTTCTCGCCTGAATAATCAAAAAGTCGTCCACGAGTTTACCATCGTTCATTAAAGCTTGGGCGCGTACCCCAGCACCAGCAGGGACAACATCTTCTGCTTGAACTTGAGGAATTAGCTGTTGCAAGCTCCGCACAAACGCTGCTTTACTAAAAGAGCGAATAATTTCTTGGATGCCTTCATCGGCATATTTGGCGGCGAGTTTCCACAAACCAGGGTAAGTGATAATTTCGCTAAAATCTCGCAAATCGAAGTCGGTTTTTTTGTAACCTTCCCGCTTTAAACTCAGGACGGCATTCGGTCCAGCGTGGACGCTACCATCAATCATGCGGGTAAAATGGACGCCGAGGAAAGGAAACGCCGGGTTGGGAACTGGATATATTAATCCCTTGACAAGAAAGCGTTTTTCTGGTACTAATTCGTAGTATTCGCCCCGGAATGGGATAATTTTGGCTTCGGGGTTGGCGTTACCCAGTTTGGCGATGCGATCGCTATACAATCCGGCACAGTTGATCGTAAACTTGGTCTCGAACTTGCCTTTGTTGGTTTCCAGTATCTGACTGTTGTCGGTGGCGATAATTTTCTCAACTTTAGTACCCAGACAAATCTCGCCTGCTTGGGATTGGATCAACTCGCCGTATTTCTGGCAAACTTGCCGATAGTCAACAATTCCAGTGGTAAAGACTTGAATTCCCGCCAAGCAGGTGACATAGGGTTCGATTTCTTTGACTTGTTCTGCGGTAATTTTGGCGACTTTTAAGCCATTTTCCAAACCCCGTTGGTAGAGGTTTTCCAGTAGGGGTAGTTCTTTTTCTTGCGTCGCGACGATGACCTTACCGCAGACTTCGTGGGCAATGTTATATTTCTGACAAAATTCTACAATCGAACGACTGCCTTCGCGGCACAAGCGGGCTTTCATACTGCCTGGTTTGTAATAAATGCCAGAGTGGATAACGCCGCTGTTATGTCCTGTTTGGTGATACGCCAAGCTGCTTTCTTTTTCTAGGACGACAAGGCGGGCATTGGGATATTTTTCCACCAATGCCATGCCAGTAGCAAGACCAACTATGCCGCCCCCGATAATTGCAAAATCGTACATCGATTACCACCATTAATGTAATAAAGCGATTTTGAACCAGCTGCAACCTATTTGTCAGCAAGTGAAATTAGTGACTCGCCTATCAAGGGCAGAATGGGGTGAGAGCGATCGCCTCACCTCGAGCATATACTTATCGTTCGCTAGCTAATAGATAAGCTTTGCCAATCAATCAGTCTCCCTTGCCTTCCGGTGGGGGAGATTGTTTTTGCTCATGTTCCCTAATGGCATTGATCAGGATAGTTGCTATGAGATTAGGAGTTGAGCGGTATTCCTCCTGCGCCCATTTTTCTAGCGGCTTTTGCACTTCTTTTGGCAAGGCAAACACAAATCTAGATGTAGGCGGCTTAAGGCGTCTATTTCGTTTCATGTTTAGTTCGGGTTGAAACTGCTTAATTAAAGCCGCTTCAACTTTAAGTAGCACATCTATATCGCTGCATTCGAGCCATGCAATTCGGATGTCGCCTTCCATTTCTTTCAACTGCCACCACCTGTGGTGGGTTGCCCATCTTTGGACAAGGTTAATGGTCTTACCAATGTACAAGACGCGATCGCCATGCATAACAAAATAGATTGCAGAGCAGTCTGGTAATTGGCGACGCCCAGCAAGTGGCAGAGAAGGCAAAGTCAAAGGGTTAATTTCAGAAATTATCACTTATCCTCCTTTTTTTTGGCAGGAGAAGGGGTTTCATTCTCTTCAAGCCATTCTTGGATGAAGTCGGTAATTACCTGATTCATAGATACTTTTCGCATCGCACAAGCTGCTTTGAACCTTGCTCTTACGTCCTCTGGTAGATAGACAGACATTTTTACTTGTTTCTCTTCTGACAATCCTTACTATTTCCCCTAAAGCGCTTTAACCCTAGATTGACACTTTAGGGGGTATTACGCTATAGGGGTTTAACGCTAAAAACGAATAACGTTTTTATGGCTTGACGTTTTAACTGTATAACGCTATCTTGGACCATGTCAACGAAAAACGCCCAAGCTTAGAGCTACGGCGATCTCAGCCATAGATAAACTGGGGCGGAAACACTTTTATTCGCAAAAACGGCTTTAAAATGCACAAAAAGCCGTTTTTATACACAATTCACTTCTGAATTTGCCATGAATACTCAGTTAGTTAAGAGCCATCTGAACTATCCCCCTTACCTTGGTTACTGCTTTTGCCAGGAGGGGGAGCTTCGTTTTCTTCTAACCATTCCTCTATCAGATCGGTTATCACTTCGCTCATAGTTTTTTGTTTGGCTGTGCAAGCCAGTTTAAACCTCAGCTTTAAGTCTTTATCGACGTAGCTGCTCAGTTCCGTCATGTTCGGCGGTAATTTCGCCACTGCTACAAATTCCCTATACGCCTACTCTCGTATCCTACTGTTTTGCCTTTACTCGTTTACTGGGTTGCAAGTTTACGAGTAGTTCTGATATCTTAAAACTCGTAGACGAAAAACGCCCAAGCTCAGAGCTACGGCAAACTAGCCATAGACAAACTGGGGCGGAAACACTTTTATTCGCAAAAACGGCTTCAAAATGCACAAAAAGCCGTTTTTACACACAATTCACTTCTGATTTTACCATGAACACTCAACAAATTCATCCGAGCAGATACCTGGATCTGCACGTGTGGACGATCGCGATTATGCTGCCGAATGCTTGTCATCGCACGATCGCTCGCTTTCGCAATCGGCAAGACGCGGAGGATCATCTGCGGGCATTGCGACGATTTATACCAAAAGCCAAGTTTGAGATTGTATTTGATGGCGATTGGGGTAAAGAAGCAATCGGTGGGTGAGGTAGCGATCTGCCGACCGCACGAGTAGAGCGATCGCAGACGCTGATTAGACTCTGGCATCGGCAGCGGCGGGCAGGATGCCCACCCCACAAGAGTCATTTTTTCTTGTGGGGTAGGCGTCTCGCCTGCCCTTGAATTTGATCAAACTCACATCTGGCACCATTCTCAACCAGCCTGAAACCCTAGTTTCTTGACGAAAAATCTAGGGTTTCAAGTTTAGCTATTTGCCAGAAACTCAGGTGATAGCCCTGGTGCAAGATCTGAGATCAAACGGACTTTTGCCAGAGACGTGCATGAACTAAGTTCACAACCAAGGATAAAATCCATCTCACCTGCCGAAGAAGCCCACCTGCTCACCTGCTATTTTCAAGACAGGTATATTGAATCAGCTTGCATTTTGCTGCGTGACCCCGAAACAAAATTTCTGAAATTAAAACAATAATTGTGTCACGCGCCCTAGTAACTAATTGATATCATTGGGTTAGCGACAAAATAAATTTTTCAACAATTACAATTATGCCGTCTCCATTTCCAGGGATGAATCCTTATTTAGAACATCCTGCATTGTGGTCGGGAATTCATCACCGATTGATTACAGCGATCGCTAACGATCTCAACCCCCATTTACGACCTAAGTATATCGCCGCAATTGAGGAGCGAGTGTATGAAATGAGTGGAGAAAAGTCTGTCTTAGTTGGCATTCCCGATGTCGCGGTTCAACGAGTCTCAGCAGTCACGAATGCAACTGCATCTAATATCGCTGTTGCTGCTCCTTCTGCACAACCGATAGAAGTGACAATTCCTCTCCCAGAAATTTCAACAGAAAGTTATTTAGAAATTCGCGCGGTAGAAACCGAGGAAGTCATTGCAGCAATTGAAGTCTTATCGCCTAAAAATAAACAATCGGTAGTCGGTCGTCTGCAATACGAAGCAAAACGGCAAAAAATTTTAGGAAGCAGCACCCATTTAGTAGAAATTGATTTACTGCGACAAGGGGAAGCTATGCCAGTTTTAAATGTAGCGATCGCCAGCCATTATCGCATTTTTCAGTCGCAGCGAAACTCGTCCCAAAGCCCAACTTTATGCCTTTAATTTACGCGATATAATTCCTCAGTTTTCCTTGCCTTTACAACCAGGAGATCCGGAACCCATCGTAGATTTACAAAGTTTGCTGCATGAAATTTACGACCAAGGAAGTTATGACCTGAGAATAAATTACAGCAACTCTCCCGTACCAGCTTTATCAGAAACAGATGCAGCTTGGGTTGATGAAGTGTTGCGAGAACAAGGATTGAGATAACTGCCTAATTTTGTCATTGCTGCTAATCTTTGTGGTAATTATATAAAGAGTATTATTAAATGCTTGCTGGAGTTTGAGATTTCATCAGCCACAATTCTGCACAGAATTCTATTGGCTGCACTGTGCCTACCCTACTACAGCAGTTTTGCACTGGGTGCGACGCAACATTGTAGGGAACATCAGTAAGTTTTGTCGCCAGCTCAAAGGTTTTCTCCTGTTCCCTACCCCCCATTGATTTGACTGAAAATGACTATTGTAACGCCAAAACAACCCCCACCGCCAACGCAAAAACCAGGCAATCAGAGGTCTGTAAAGCCTTCGTACATCTTGGTTTCGCTGGTAGCAATAGTAGGTGTTACCTTTGGTATGCCAAAACTCCTGCCAATTTCTAACCTTGTACCACAATCTTCCCTGGCTATTGATTTTTTTAACCAAGGTAAACAGCTATCTTACTTAGAGCAACATCAAGAAGCGATCGCTGCTTATGACCAGGCTCTAAAAATCAACCCAAAATACGCTGATGCCTGGAACGAGCGAGGGTTGGCGCTATATTCCTCGCAGCGATCCGAAGAAGCACTCGCCGCCTTTGACAAGGCTTTAGAAATTGACCCAAACCACTATTATGCCTGGAGTGGTCGAGGTATTGCACTCAAGAAACTAAATCGCAATCAAGCAGCAACTATCGCCTTTGAAAAAGCTCTAAAAACCACTGATGAGTTATTAAAAAAGAACAACAATAACTCTCAAGCCTCCTATGGTAAAGGCTATGCTTTAGTCGAATTAGATCGACATGAAGAAGCACGCAATGCCTATGATAAGGCTGTATAAATCACTCCAAAGCTGATGCCTGGAGCCTTCGAGGCTATGTGCGTAAATTGAAGCGATTTGAAGAAGCAGTTGCTTCCCATGACCAGGAGCTAAAAACTAACCCTAATTTACTCCAATCATTGAATGTTCGAGAAACTATGTTAAGGCAATTGCTACGTTACGAAGAAGCTATGTCATCCTATGAAAAAGCCATAAAAATTAACTCAAACTACTATACCGCTTGCTAGAATCGAGGCTGGTTATTAAATATATTGAAACGACCAAAAGAGGAACTCGATTCTTATAACAAAGCTTGGCAACTCAACCCAATATCTTATTTAGCATCGCTTAATAAAGCGAATGCCTTGTATTCGCAGCAATATGATGGCACTTATTTATTAATTTTATCGATATAAATTAAAGCGAAATCAGCTGAATATTGGCTTAAAAGAGGTAATTTATTGTAGATGTTTTCCCAATATGAAAGCGCCATTAGCTCGGATGAAAAAGCTATACAAATTAACCCAAAATACCCACAAGCAGTAGAGGGAAGCAATCAAGCAATACGTAAGTTGGGACGATAAATTATAATTTTCCTGGGTCTATGGCATCGATATATTGGGTAGCTCGAATATTGCACAAATACCCACACCTCGTCAGGGATTAAAAAAAGATCCTGTTGGCAAATCAATCGGTGGTGTTGCCCACGCCCGCCCGGAAATAAATTTCCACAGCTATAGGGAAAGTCCATTAAAATGGACTGATATTCTTTGCCAGTCCTCTTGAGAGGACTTTAGCTATAAGACAGGGAATTTATTCCCTGTCGGGCTGACAACGAAGCCATTGGATTTTTGAGCCACTCCCCGCGATAAATCGACGGGGATTCAGGCTAAGAATTGGAGTTAACTTTTCGCTCGAAAAATAGCTATCTGGTTAACTGTTCTTAGCTTAATGCAGAACTGCTCAGAGGGTGAATGA
>NZ_BLAY01000172.1 GCF_020521235.1 Microseira wollei NIES-4236
CTGAGCCTGGGAACGAGTTTGGCGAGGCTGAGCCTCTGGGATCTTGTTCCCTGGCTGAGCCTGGGAACGAGTTTGGCGAGGCTGAGCCTCTGGGATCTTGTTCCCTGGCTGAGCCTGGGAACGAGTTAGGCGAGGCTGAGCCTCTGGGATCTTGTTCCCTGGCTGAGCCTGGGAACGAGGGGGTGGGCTGCTGCCTCGTTTGATCGATGACTACTGACATATCAGCGGTAAGGGGGTCAAAATCTAGGCCGAAATCTTGAGCTAAGGCGCGAGTTAAGCCGAGACGACCGACCCCTGGATGACGAGCGATCGCAACTATCAAATCTCGCAGTTGTCGTCCTTGGGGACATTGCCCAAAAATATGCAACCCATCGCGAATTTGGGCTTCTTTTAGTTCGCAAAGATAGCCGTCAAGTTGGGTAATTGGTAATGGGTAATTGGTAATGGGTAATTGGTTTTCTTGGCGATTAGCGATTTGCAAGTCTATATGCAAGTTTTCTTTTTCTACTAGCTGGGCGATGCGGGAGCGGATTGCTGGGAGTCGGGAGGGGTCTAAACTTTGTGCTTCGTAATACTCGTCAATTAAACTTTCCAATTGTTGCAGCGGGCCGTATAATTCTGCCCTGGTCATCGGTGGCGTGAGGTGAGCGATAATAACCGCTTGGGCGCGACGTTTGGCAGATGAACCTTCACCGGGGTCGTTGACAATAAATGGGTAAAGATGGGGCAAGGCGCCGAGGGCGATTTCGGGATAACATTTATGCGATAGGGCGACACTTTTACCCGGTAGCCATTCTAAATTGCCGTGCTTGCCGATATGGGCGATCGCATGACATGCAAAATGTTGTCGCACCCAATAATAAAAAGCCAGATAATGATGGGGCGGTTCTAAATCCGGGGCGTGGTAGTTTAAACTGGGGTCGAGATCGTAGCCCCGACTCGGTTGAATTCCCACAAAAATATTGCCTAGTTGAATGCCGGGAATTGCTAATTGGTAATTGCTAATTGCTAATTGGTTTTCTTCTCTATTACCCTCGTTCCCTGGCAGAGCCTGGGAATCGTTACCCTTGTTCCCTGGCTCTGCCTGGGAATGGAATGACCCATTAGCAATTTCCCAGCGAGCGCATATTTCTTTCTGCACCTCAACTGGCAAGGTAGCAAAATACGCTTGATATTCCTCCAAAGATAATTGCTGCATTGCGGGGCGCAATTGTTGCCCTTCCGGGTCATTGGTCACCCCAGCGGTTAAACGTTGCATCAGTTCATCCCCCGTTGCGGGTATATTTTCTACCCAGTATCCAGCTTGTTGCAGCGCCTTGAGAATTTCTACACAACTTGCAGGGGTATCGAGTCCCACACCATTCGCTAGTCTGCCATCGCGACACGGATAATTTGCCAAAATTAGAGCAATTCGTCGCTTTTCCGGGGGAGTTTGCCGCAGTCGCACCCAGTTAGCGGCTAAATCTGCCACAAATTCTATCCGTTCTAAATGCGGTTGATAAATTACTACATCCGTCTCTAACTGGGAATTTTGGGTTTGCACCGCTTTAAAAGAAACCGCACGGGTGATTATTCGCCCATCCACCTCTGGTAGCGCGACGTTGATCGCCATATCGCGGGGAGAAAGTCCCTGAAACTGGGCTGACCACTGTTCTACAGTGCCGCCACTGAGGATAACTTGCAAAACGGGGACATCTAGATGGTGGATTGTCGCTCTTTCTCGGGACTTCCCCTGGGAATGCAAAACGGGGGGTTGGGGCACAGCATCCGTCAGCTTTGCCGCCAAATCCCAATTTTGCACCTGCTGTGCCCCGACCATGGGATTGCCCGTCGCATCAACCAAGGGTAGGGGCACAGCATCCGTCAGCTTTGCCGCCAAATCCGAGTTTTGCACCTCCTGTGCCCCTACAATGTTGTTTTGCACCCAATTGCCAATCGCTGTAAAATCTGAAACCGCAAAACTGGTGGTGTTGAGTATCAGTTGAACGGGTTCTGTTTCAGGCGGCTGGAAATATTGGGATAATTCGGCTTGTACATCGCGATCGCGCAACGAAGAGACAAATACCGGCACGGGTTCTAATTTTCGTGCCGCTAAAGCTTGACAAAGAGCATCAATTGGGCGTGTATTTCCCGCCAGGTAATGCGCCCGATAAAACAACAGTCCCACTTTAGGAAGTAGAGAACAGGAAGATGGGTCGATGTCATTCCCCGCGTCTCCCCGTCCCCGCGTCTCCCCGTCCTCTTGCCGATAAAGCCCCACGCGCGGCACTTCTTGGGGTGGGGGTGGGTTGTGGGATTGTCCCAGGCAGATATCGGCGACAAATTTGAGGGCGTTAACGCAATTTTCGCTGCCGCCTTCGGTGAAGTAGCGCCATACTTGGTTAACCTTTGATAGAGAAACCGTGGAACGATCGAGCAAATCGGGGTCGGGGCGGTCATCTCCGGGGAGTACAATCAGTGCGGCGCCGGTTTGCCGTACCGTCTCCTGTAGCACTTCCAATCCATAAGACCAGTAAGCGCGTCCCCCCAATAGCCGCAGAACGATCGCCCGTGCCGATGTCAGAACTTGTTCGGCATAGGTATCGATGGTTAGCTGTTGCTGCAACTGCAATAGATTGACCACCCGCAGTGCTGGAAAGTCATCGGGTAGCTGGTTGACAGCAGCCGCCAGGGTTTGAATATCGGTGTCGGCAGCAGTCAGAATGACTATAGGAGCAGGGGTTTGCTCGACAAAGATTACACCTTCAGTTTCAGGATTCCAACCCCCAGGGGTGGCGGCTATCCGATGCATAGTATGTTGTAGATATTACCTATACAAAGCATTAAGTCTTGTCCCACTTCTGGGTTCGGGATTGATAATTAATTAAATATGTTCCCTGAATGATTGCGCCAAAGGTTAGAAGCTTTGATCTGCCCAAGCATTCAGCTTTTGATAATAAACCCTTCAAATGCTAAGTTACCAAAGTTCAATTTTACGTCACACTTTGCCCCTTGCAAATTTTAATCGGCTGCGGCTGGCATTGGGGCAGATGGCTCAAAGAGTTGGGGAAGGTGCGCTGCTGTTGACCGAAGATGTGGTGCAGGGGATGTCCGTTCCTGCCACAATGTTGCCAGAACGTTTTACCGTCTTGGTGTCGCAGCGGTTTAGTGCCTTGCTGTTGGGGACAGCTTGCGAGTCACAACCGTTGGATTGCCCAAATCCTCAGCAGAAATGCTATCACGTGGGGTTGAGTTTTGCTCCGGAGGCGATCGCTGCCTTTGTTTCCCAACTCACCAGTCTGCTCAACAATAGTCACATTGCCGCAGAAACTTTAAAACAAGCCAATCATATCCTCCAACCCAACGACGCCAGCCTTCAGAGCGAGTTTACCCTCTCGTTGCTGGAAATTCTGGCGAGCGATACCAGCTTTGAGCCTACCCTAGAAACAGATTACCCCTATGTTTCTGTTTGTCAACCCGTCCACGATGCGCTGCGCCAACAAGTCGAACAAGAAGGCGTCCTGAATCAGGTAACAACCCAAATCCGCCAGACTCTGGAGTTACCCGCGATCCTGG
Organism: Microseira wollei NIES-4236; assembly: GCF_020521235.1. Taxonomy (GTDB): domain Bacteria; phylum Cyanobacteriota; class Cyanobacteriia; order Cyanobacteriales; family Aerosakkonemataceae; genus Microseira; species Microseira wollei. The sequence goes on from NZ_BLAY01000172.1 coordinate 3,556, forward strand.
AAACAGCACTTGAGCAGGTTCGCTCGTTTTTGCAGGCGGATCGATTAGTAATTTATCAATTTCAGCACTCAGAAGTCAAAAGTCAGAATCATGATGAATCAATGATTCCTTGCGAAGGTTGGGGTCGCGTTACCTACGAAGCCAGAGTCTCCGATGCTATAGTTTCTGCGCTAGATACTGGTGAGGATAAGCGCTGCTTTGTTGATGTGCCGAACCGTCGGGAGAAATATCGCCAAGGCTTCACCCTGGCGGTGGAAGATGTGGAAAGTACTTACGTCTTCTCCGAGTGCATGTTGGAGTTCATGGGACGAATTCAGGTACGAGCCAAGTTGGTTGTGCCGATTGTGGTTCAAGATCAATTGTGGGGGTTACTGATTGCCCATCAATGTTTTGAGCCGCGTCAATGGCAGGAGAGCGAAAAAACCTTTCTGCGGCATATTGCGGAACACTTAGCGATTGCAATTCACCAAGCCGAACTTTATGCCCAGGTGCAACAACAAAAACAAACCCTAGAACAACGGGTGATCGAACGCACCTCCGAACTGCAAGACGCCTTGCTAGCCGCCCAATCTGCCAATCGCGCCAAGAGCGAATTTCTGGCAACGATGAGTCACGAATTGCGGACGCCCCTCACCTGCATTATCGGGCTATCTTCCACCCTGTTGCGCTGGTCTTTTGGTCAACTCACCCAGCGACAGCGGGATTACCTACAAACTATCCACGATAACGGCGAACACCTGCTAGGACTGATCAATGATATCCTCGATTTGTCTCAGGTGGAAGCGGGTAAAACTGTCTTAAATATCACCGAGTTTTCCCTTTCTCAACTGGCAACTCAAACCGTGCAAACCCTGCGGGAAAAAGCCATCGAACATGGCGTCTATTTGGCGATAAATTTACGCATTCCTGCCAACAAAGACCGCTTTAGAGCAGACCCCAAGCGCCTGAAACAAATTCTGTTGAATTTGTTGAGCAATGGCATTAAATTCACCCCCGATGGCAAAGTCATCCTGCGGGTTTGGTTAGAAGGAAATACCGCTGTCTTTCAAGTAGAAGACACCGGCATCGGCATTCCCGAACATCAGCGACATTTACTGTTTCAGAAATTCCAACAGTTAGATACTTCATACAATCGCGAATACGAAGGCGTTGGTTTGGGTTTGGCTTTAACAAAACAACTGATAGAACTCCATGGAGGCAGAATTGAAGTTGAATCTACTGTTGGCGTTGGCTCGATTTTTACAGTTTGGCTACCTTGCCAACCGATAACATATATTGGGAAAGATGCCGCAGCACCCGCAGCAGATATTCTTCCAGGTCGCGTTGCTTTAATTGGCGATCGTGAAGAAAGTGCAACGTTGATTTGCGATATCCTTACAGCAGCAGACTATCAGATAGTGTGGTTAATTGAAGGGTCTGCTGCTGTTAAGCAAATTGATATTTTACAACCACAGATCGTCATAGTGGACGTGCAACTATCTGGAATGAGTGGTTATGAAGTCATGCGGTTATTGCGTCGATCAAAGGTCACACGGGGGAGCAAAATTTTGGCGCTAATTCCTCAAGAAACGTCAGAAAATCTGTCAAATATCCTCGCTGAGGGAGCCGATGATTATTTGACTAAACCCGTTATTCCCGAACAGTTATTAGATGCGATCGCTGCCTTGATGGTTGCTGATATTCCAGCTGCTTGCGCGATTAAATGATGGGTGGATTGCTAATTGCTAATTGCTAATTGCTAATTGGTAATTCTCCTGATGCCTAAAAAGGGGCGGGTTTATTTTAACGATCTGTTGCAGTTTAATGGTTATTGGTAAAACCCGCCCCTACAAAACTCACCTGCTTATGTTACCAGAAACTTTATCGCTCCGTGGAGGTCTAATTGTTTCCTGTCAGGCGCCTGCTGACTCGCCGCTACACGATCCCGCGATCGTTGCTGCCATGGCGCAAGCGGCTGTGAACCAAGGCGCATTAGGGGTGCGAATTGATACTCCCTATCATGTCAGCGCGGTGCGGCAAAAAGTTAAATTGCCGATAATCGGACTGTGGAAACAGCAAATACCAGGTTATGAAGTTTACATTACACCACGGTATGAAGACGCAGAAGCGATCGCCTCTGGGGGTGCGGATATCATCGCCATCGACGCGACGCTGCGACAACGCCCGAATGGGGAAACAGTCGCGGGGTTAATTAAGCGAATTCACGATGAATTGGGCAAATTGGTGATGGCGGATGTGGATACAATAGAGAATGCGATCGCTGCTGCCCAAGCGGGTGCTGATATTGTAGGAACAACTCTCTACGGTTACACCAACGAAACCAAACATTTGTCTCCCCCCGGTTTTGAATTGCTGACTCAAATGGTACAAAAATTAGATATTCCGGTAATTTGCGAAGGCGGTATTTCTTCTCCAAAAATGGCAGGAGAAGCGCTTAATTTAGGTGCTTATGCAGTTGTAGTTGGTACGGCTATTACCGGGATTGATTATTTGGTAAAAGCTTATGTAGAGGGGATTGGTAATTGCTAATTGCTAATTGCTAATTGCTAATTGGTAATGGGGATAGTAGGGGCGGGTTTTACCAAACATTCTGTTCGTTAAATCCGCCCCAACCGATAGTTAATATAATATCATGTCCGGTAAATTACCCATAATTAGGAGTAGGGAATAAGTATAGATATCTCGGACAAACAGATAACGTTAATAATGTTCCCTAGATTAAGAAACCCGGTTTTTTGAAAAAACCGGGTTTCTGATTTAAACAGGACTTACGCAAAGAAACCGGGTTTCTGTCTACAAAGAAACCCGGTTTCTTTTCTCGTCGCTAAAGCTGACGCTTCAAAACGATTATATTAGACCCAACGATGGGAGAGCGAGCTATCAGTCTGCCTTCAGTGTCGGAAATTTCGACTTTGCTAAAGTCTAATTCCCGCGCGCGACTCCACATATCGGCGGCTAATTTATCCTGTTTGGCGACATCGAAGTTATACCAATCGTCGCTAATTTTAACCGTTAGCTGTCCGGCTTGAAAATTAGCTTGAACAGATTGAATTAACCCCTCGGCAGATTCTTTGGTAATTTCAGCGATTTTATTTTGAATTTCGGCGAGCAATTTTTGCTCTGGGGTTAAAACTGGGGGAGGCGGCGGAACAGTTTCTACAGGTTTAGATGGTTTGGGTGCGGTTAATTCGGGTGGGGTTTCAACCGCAGGTGGAATGGTTATTTCCGCAGATACTTTGGTTTCCCCTGCTGGGGTAACTGCCGGAGATACTTTGGTTTCCTCTGCTGAGGTAGCTTTCGGAGATGGTTTAATTTCTGGTAGTGGGGTAACTTTCGGAGTTACTTTGATTTCCGGTGCTGGGTTTGAAATTGCGGGGGGAATTTTAGCGACTGCTGGGGGTGAGGAGGAGGAATTTAACCAGAAAAAGAGGAGCAAGATGGCAGCGATCGCGCCCGACAAAATATCATTATTGGGCAGTTTTTGCTTCACCGACTCCGGCAACAGGGTGCGAAGTTTGGCAATAGCGGCTTTCCACCACTGCCACAGGGTGATAATAACAGTGCCTGCGATCGCCAACGCATTCGACAGTGGAGAAACTGGTTTTGTCGGTGGCGCAGGTTTAGTTGTGGCTGGCGGTACTGCTGTTGCTCGATCCCCTGGAATAGATGCAGGCATTTCTGGGGTAAGCTTCGCCGCCGTTGGCAGGGTATCCGCCGGAGGCTGAATTTGCGCTTGAGGTTGTCCTTCCAGTTGATTCACCGCTCCTTGTAACACCCAAATTGTGCCGCGCAAAGTTTTAACCGTGCCTTCTTTTAGCACAGGTTGGACGGTTTTCCAGGTTTCTCCCAGGGTTTGAACCACTGTTTGAGCCGCTTTCCCCGACTGCGACACGGGTGCTTTGGGTGTCGGTGTGGTGGGTGGTATCTGTTGTTCTGTTTCTGGCTGTTGAGGCTGATCTTGTGTCATAAAATCTCCCTTAACTAAATTTGGGCGTTTGGGTTAGCTCTAAGTTCTGCGCTCTCGCCTTAGGTGAGCGCCCGGATACATCGACTCGCCCAAGCTAATTTTATCCGGTCAATCCCGGTAAAATTAGCAATTTTCACAATTCAATTACTATAAATTGTGTATAATACTAAGAACACAAGGGGGTGACAACCACTGCTAAGAAAAGCTGTAAAACTACGTCTCTATCCCACGAATGAGCAAAAACAAATACTTGCAGAACATTTTGGTTGTGTTCGGTGGTGGTGGAACTATGGGTTGAATAAATGTATTGAAACCTATAAGGCAACTGGCCAAGGCTTATCTCAGTCTGGTCTAAACTCCTTATTGCCTGCCCTTAAAAAAGATAAAAAGACTGAATGGCTAGGGGAATGTTATTCACAGGTATTGCAGTCTGTGAGTCTAAATTTATCCCGTGCCTATCAAAACTTTTTTGAAGGTCGGGCTCAATATCCCAGATTCAAATCTAGGTTTGGTCGTCAGTCAATCCAGTATCCGCAGCATGTAAAGCAGGTAAATGAATGCTTGAAATTTCCTGGTAAGTTGGGGGCGGTAAAAGCCAAAATTCACCGGACACTTGATGGAACAATTAAAACAGTGACGGTGAGTAAAAACCAGTCAGGAAAATATTTTGCGTCTGTATTAATGGAGTACGATGGGGAAAAACCATCAGTATCTACCGATGGGAAAGCGATCGGGATTGACTTAGGTGTGAAAGATTTTGTTGTCACTTATGACGGCAAAAAAACATCAAAATATACTAATCCTAAACATCTAGCAAAACGAGAAAAAAATCTAAAAAGAAAACAGAAAAAATTATCGAGAAAACAGAAAGGGAGTAATCGCAGAAAAAAAGCTAGAAAAATAGTAGCTAGGGTATATGAAAGAATCAGCAATGTCCGCCAAGACTACCTACACAAATTGTCTCGCAAGATTGTAGACAATAATCAAGTTGTGGTAGTTGAAAACCTCAACGTCAAGGGCATGGTATGCGCTTCGCGCACGCTGCGCGAACGTAACCGTAAACTAGCTGATGCAATATCTGATGCAAGCTGGGGAATATTTGTAAATTTCTTGTCATACAAATGCGAGAAAGCAGGCAAGATGCTATTAGAAATAAATCGTTGGTTTCCCAGTTCTAAACTCTGCTCTGAGTGCCATTATCAAATACCTGAGTTACCGCTTGCTCTACGCACATGGACTTGTCCTAGTTGTGGAACGCATCACGATAGAGATGGCAATGCCGCGAAAAACATCAGAGCAGAGGGCATCAGAATGCTACAGTCCTCTGGAACGGGGGACTCTGCCAGTGGAGGCGATGTAAGACCAAGCCGAGGGCGTAAGCCCAAGGTAAGGCAATCGCCTGTGAAGCTGGAAGCTCGCGCCTGACCCTGTGGCTAGGCGTAGGGTAGTTCACTTTATCATTCTGTTATTCTGGCTTTTGAACAACTGACAAAGCTTTACGTGAGGATACATATGCGCCTCAATCGTCGTCAATTCTTAATTTTGAGTAGCATTGGGGTTACAAGTTTAGCTTTTTTAGCCAAGTTACTTGGGAATCAAAGCGCCCAAAGTACCTATGTTCAGCCAAGTAAGGATATTCAGCCAAGTTTAACCCCTACCCCTGCCCCAAACCCGCTGCTGTTGCGCTTTATCTCCGTCGCAGATACCGGCACCGGCGCCCAAGGACAGTATGCCGTCGCCCAAGCGATGACGCAATATCACCGCCAAAACCCTTTTAATTTGGCAATTTTAGCCGGAGATAACATTTACACCAACGGCGAATTTGAGAAAATTGGTGCGGTTTTTGAGCGTCCTTATCAAAAATTATTGCAGCAAGGGTTAAAATTTCACGCTTGTTTGGGCAACCACGATATTCGCAGCGACAACGGCGACAAGCAAGTCAGCTATCCGGGTTTTAATATGCAGGGGCGTTACTATACATTTCGCCGCGACTCGGTGCAATTTTTTGCCTTAGATACCAATTTCAATGCAGATTGGAAAAATCAGTTAGTTTGGTTAGAACAACAACTCAGTCGCAGCGATGCCCCTTGGAAAATTGTCTTTGGTCATCATCAGATTTATTCATCCGGCGTTTATGGCGTCAATCAACCTTTTATCGAAACCTTAGTACCGCTGTTTAAAAAATACGGCGTCCAACTTTATATTAACGGACACGACCACAATTACGAACGCACTCGTTCTATTAACGGCACGACTTATTTAATTTGCGGCGGCGGTGCGGGACTTCGACCTGTCGGACGTTCGGAATGGACGGAACATTCTGCCAGTCAGCTAAGTTTTGCCGCCTTTGAAGTGTATGCAGATCGTATAGTTGTGAGTGGAATTGGGACGGATAACCGCGTGTTCGACCGGGGAATTATTCATGTTTAAGAAACCCGGTTTCTTTAATAATACCTTCGCCCATGTTTTGAAACGCCCCCAGGCTAAAGCCTGGGGCTACACAAACAAAGCCCACCTACGTGGGCTGAAATTCTAAAAGCCCGCGCATGCGGGCTTTGTTTGTATAGCGACACCCTTAAGGGTGTCGGATTTTTGGGTTGCTAAATACTTACTGGCTCAACGTTGCTATTAACCAACGACCAATCGATCCATCATCTTCAGTTTCCGATCTTTTCAGTGCTTCTTCAACCAAAGCCATTTCTAATCCCGGCAAAACTTGAGATACTCGAATTGGCACGCATTCTGTAGCAGACAACAACCAGGCAATAACTGTACCCGCGTTAACATTCACAACCCAATATTCTTTCACTCCCATCCTTTGGTAGAGTTTTTGTTTGCGCGTCGTATCATCTTCTAAAGACGAAGCAGCTACCTCAACAACTAGGGTGGGGGGTTCTAATTCATCAATATCGACTGGCGCATTATTCCGTGGCGGGAATCTTAAATTTTCTCCAATATAAAAGGCAATATCTGGCTGTGCTTCTCTCATTCTTGCTTTCCTAAAACTGGTATTTGTCAGTTCTTTGATCGGAATATTATTGAGAGCAGCAAACAAGATGATAACTGTCGAAACAATAGAATTATCTTGACCGTGTGCAGAACCAAGTGGAGACATTTCAACCCTCATGTAACCTTCATCGTAGTAAAACCTCCCGCTTGCCAAAGTTGGATCGTCTGCAAATGTGAGAAAATCTTCCCAGCATACCTCAAGCCAGGTATCGGTTGGAACTGTTTCTAATACTGGCGGGGGATTAACCATGCCTTTATACCAAAGAGTATCTTTGCTATTTAGCATAGCTTATGGCGTTTTCTGCTGCTATTGTGTCATAATTTGATTAATTATTCTTTGATATAAATATGACTCAAGGTGGTAGAGCAAATAAAGCTGGCAATGTCTTAGAAAAAACTGTAGAAGGAGCTTTGCAGGGACATGGCTATGTCCCAGTAGGTGACAAGTTACGGAAAAAGCAGAAACTAGCATACCTTTTAAACTCGACTAACATACCAAGGCGGTATGCAAGAGAGGTGCATATCGGCCCAGGAATTTATGGTACAAATATCTATGTAGACTTTTATATTATTGGTTCTCCGGCAATTCCTGCCGGTATAATAATTGAGTGTAAATGGCAACAAGTCGGTGGTTCGGTTGACGAAAAACTTCCTTACGTCAATTTGAATATCCAAAATTGCTATCCTGCACCCGCTATTGTTTTGCTCGACGGTGGCGGGATGAAACCAGGAGCAATTACTTGGTTAAAGCAACAAGTCGCAGCTAATCAAAATCTGTTAGCAGTCCATACATTGTCTAGTTTTATTATTTGGGCTAACAACAATCTTTAATATGACGTGACCAGTAACTCGGCAATTTTACCTCGTTTCTTTGCATTAGAGTTAATCGCCCTTGCTGCTGATATATTGTGAATTTTAAACTCGCTGTACAAGTCGCGAATCAACTCACAATCCGAATTAGATAACATTACTTTTACCCCACGAATGGCAAGTTCAGCAAATACATCTCTTAGCCTAATTTGGTCATTTTTACTAAAAGAATAGCGACTATATCCCGTAAAATTACTGGTGTTACTTATAGGATAGTAAGGCGGATCGAAGTAGACCAGATCGTTGCTTTTAGCATAATTCACTACCTCGGCAAAACCCCTGACCTCAATTTGGGCTGACTGAAGTGCTGAACTTGCCGAATAAAGTAAATCGGGATGGCAAATTTTAGGATTTTTGTATTGACCTATGGGAACGTTAAATTTACCTTTGGAGTTCTCTCGATATAGACCATTAAAGCAAGTCTTATTCAGATAAATTAGACGCGCGGCTCTTTCTATATCTGTATTATAAGAATGCTGGCGAACCTGATAATAGTAATCTTTATTATGTTTATGCTGATGTTCTGCCAAAAGTGCAATCAGAGGCTCAACTTTATCCCTGACGCAGCGATAAACGTTAATCAATTCTGGGTTAATATCCGTCAAAACAGCAGATTTTGGCAGGAGATGAAAAAATATAGCCCCACCTCCTAAAAATGGCTCGTAGTAATTATTAAATTTTTGGGTAAAATAGGGAAGGTATTGCTGAATCAGCTTAGTTTTACCACCAGCCCATTTCAGAAAGGGACGGGGAGAAATATCTGGTTGAATATCGATTGGCATAGCTCTAAAAATCAAAGCGCTTTCTCATAAATTATGCCTCAAACTAGAGTTAGCGGTTAATTAGATTTTGAGCTAAAATAGCAATAAAGGGAATTATGTAAGGCCGTGAAAAAACGAGTAACGCTGACCTTTCCCAAACGCGCCGTCCAAATGCCAGTGACTTACCGACTGGCAAAGGATTTTAACGTGGCGGCTAATATTATCCGCGCTCAGGTGGCGCCAAATCAAATCGGCAAGTTGGTGGTAGAATTATCCGGGGATATCGATGCGCTGGATGCGGCGATTGAGTGGATGCGATCGCAAGACATCAATGTCTCGTTCGCTAGTCGCGAAATCGTCATCGACGAAAATATCTGCGTCGATTGCGGACTCTGCACTGGTGTCTGTCCCACCGAAGCCCTTAACTTAGATAAGGAGACGTTTAAGCTGACGTTTACGCGCTCGCGCTGCATTGTCTGCGAACAGTGTATCCCGACTTGTCCCGTGCAAGCGATTTCGACTAATTTTTAGGTTTGGTAATGGGTAATTGGTGATTTTTATTACCTATTATATCATGTCCAATAGCAACGGTTGTGTAACTGCTAATAGCTAATCGCTAATGGTTGCTCTCTGGCAATTGACAATTAGCAATTAGCAATTAGCAATTAGCAATTAGCAATTAGCCATCCATACACTACCGATCTCTCGCGGACATGATATTACCTATTACCTATTACCTATTACCCAATTAGACTATTCGCGCACAAAATACCCGAAGCGGCGACGGCGGGGACGCCTATTCCGGGCATCGTGCTATCGCCCGTGCGGTACAATCCGGGGATGGGAGTATAGATGCTGGGAAATGTACCTTTACCCGCAGCAATAGCTGGACCATAAGTGCCTTTGTATCTGCGGAGATAGTAGGCGTGGGTGAGGGGTGTACCGATTAGTTCAAGGACGATGCGTTGGCGCAGATCGGGGATAATTTTTTCTAGGGCAAGGTAGAGGGGATGCGATCGCTCTTTTTTCCTATCTTCATAACTATCATCCCGTCGCCATCCATCAAAAGGTTCCAAAGTATAAGCATGAACTACATGATGTCCCGGTGGCGCTAAATTGCTATCCCACACCGAAGGAATCGAAATCATGCAAGTATTCCCAGGTTCGGTAATATCCCGATTAGAATCGTGAACGACAACGTGATGTCCTGTCAAATGTTCTAACCCTTGACTCCGGATACCTAAATGCAAATGCATGAAGCTATCCACGGCGGGAGTTAAGAGCGACTGCTGACGATAAGAAGAAGGTAAATCTTCCGGACGCAACAACTTATTATAAGTATCCCAGATCGTCGCATTGGAAATAACGATGGGTGCTTTAATAACTTCCCCATTCTGCAATCGCACTCCCGCTACTTTCCCCGATTCCAATAATATTTGCTCGACATGGGCATTCAAACGTAATTTTCCGCCCCAGCGTTGCAAACCTCGCACCAAAGCATCTACAATTGCCCCACTTCCGCCGATGGGATAATCGACGCCGATGTTGGTACGTTCGCCTAACATAAAAGCGACTTCAGCGGCGATAGTTCCTTGTGCTTTTAAACCGGATAGCAGAAAACATTCTAAATCGATTAACCGCCGCACCCAAGGATCTTTTACCTCTTTATCCATCACCTCGCCAACGGAACCTTGAATTACTCCCACGTGGGGCAATAACTTTAATAAAGATGGCAAATATCTGCCCAATAAAATAGGTATCATCTGCCAATCTGCGCGTAAAGCAATAGTAGGAATACCCTTCATCGCATCGTACAAAGGCAACAGGCGATTTTCAAACCGTTCTAATTCTATAGCGCCTTGGGGCGCAATCTTTGCCACAGCATCTCGATATCGCCGCCCATTGCTATAAACCGGAAACGTCCCTTCAGGAAAATGATAGTGTCCCAAAGGGTCATAACTAACCGTTTCGATAGATTCACCCAAAACATCAAGAACCTGTCGCACCGGATTGAGGCTGCGCGGGTCGCTGAGGCCGCAGTAGAACGAGGGGCCAGAATCAAAGGTAAAGCCGCGCCGCGCGAAACTGTGAGCCGCCCCGCCCGCAATGGCGTGACTTTCTGTGACCAATACCTGCTTGCCATAACGGGCGAGTCGGGCGGCGGCGGTTAGACCGCCGATGCCGCTACCGATGACAATGACATCTAAGTTCATATTTAGTTTGCTTGCTTTTTACTAATTCTTTATTTTTTACAATCCAAGTTCAAGAAACCCGGTTTTTTAGATAATACCTGAGCCAATGTTCTGAAACGCCAAGATCCCCCAGGTTAAAACCTGGGGCTACACAAACAAAGCCTGCCAGAGCAGGCTGAAATCAAATGCAGGCTGCCTTGGCAGCCAAAGAAAGTGTAGCCGCACCCTTAAGGGTGTCGGCTTTGGCGAAGGTATGGTTAGAAAAACCCGGTTTCTGGGGTTCAAGAAACCCGGTTTTTTAGAAAAACCGGGTTTCTGGGTGGGGCGAACGCGCGTCCCAAACAGGTTCGCTGCAAGCAGTTTTCGTAAAAATATTTATTTGATTTTTGAAGATGCCGTGAAAACACGGTGAAGATTTGGTGAAAGTCAAATATAGTTGGCACCAAAATGGTAGATTTTGAAACACCTTGATAAATTAGCTCGAATTGAAGGTTCGGTTTCCATGAAAATATTTAAATAAAGTGAATTAATTGATCGCTCCCAGTGCATGAGGCTGAAAGAATAGTTCTAAAAAGCCCTCTTCCAGCATTTAGAAAACAGTCATGACAAAGTGATGCCTGTTTTCGATTCACATCACCTATCACCAAAGTTTCTGGCTGCGCTCTCTAGTTTTTCGGAGAAACCGGCGTTCCTAGAAACCGGGTTTCTGGCTGCGATCTCTAGTTCCAAACCAACGATTTTTCGGAGAAACTTTGGTGATAGGCGTGAGTTTTCGGCAACAGAAATAGCACAGACTCGCTGAGGCGAATCCGATGAGCACCTGTGGGCACGAGAGCGAGTCTTTTCACTGTGCGCTTTGTTCTTTTTGTAGCAATCAATTTGGTAAGGAGAAATTATGAAAATACTCAATGCTTGCAAAGTCGGTATGGCGCTAACTGCCGCAGCATTCTTGGGACTAGCTACCTCCCAAAGAGCCGATGCTATCAGTTTTTCTCTCACCGACCTGGGTACCCTGGGGGGTAACAATATCTATGCCAGAGACATCAACGAGTTAGGCCAGGTGGTTGGTTCCTCAAACACCGCTAATGGGGGAAATCGCGCCTTCTTGTGGGACAACAGCAGCGGCATGATTAACCTGGATCCACCGAGGAATTACTATGGCTATGACGATAGGTCTGGCTCTACTTATGCCACAGCGATCAACGACTTAGGTCAAGTGGTTGGTAACAGAGTGAACAACTATGGGGAAAAACCCTTCTTCTGGGACAAGAGCAGCGGCATGATTGAGCTGTCTCCACCGAGAGCTCTATATGGCTATGCCTTTGCCACAGCCATCAACAATTTAGGTCAGATGCTTGGTAACTCATACACCTACTTTTCTGGCTATGGGCAAAATCGCGCCTTCGTGTGGGAAAAGGGCAGCGACATGATTAATCTGGGTACACTGGGGAGTGGCTATTATGGCTTTAGCTATACTTACGGCAAAGCCATCAACGACTTAGGTCAGGTGGTTGGTTACTCATCCACTACTGATGGGCAAGATCGCGCCTTCTTGTGGGAAAAGAACAGCGGCATGATTAACCTGGGTACTCTGGGGGGTAACTATAGCATTGCCACTGCCATCAACAACTATGGTCAGGTGATTGGTTCCTCAAACACCGCTAATGGGCAATATCGCGCCTTCGTGTGGGAAAAGAGCAGCGGCATGAGTGACCTGGGTACTCTGGGGGGTGGCTATAGCATTGCCACTGCCATCAACAACTATGGTCAGGTGATTGGTGGCTCAACCACCGCTGATGGGCAAAGTCGCCCCTTCTTCTGGGACAAGAGCAGCGGCATGGTTAACCTGGGTACACTGGGGGGTAACTCTAGCTCTGCCAGAGCGATCAACAACTATGGTCAGGTGATTGGTTCCTCAAACACTGCTGATGGGCAATTTCGCCCCTTCTTCTGGGAAAAGAGCAGCGGCATCAGTGACCTCAACGACTTGGTTTCCGCTCCTGGCTGGATACTGGAAGGTGTAGTAGACATCAACAATGCGGGGCAGATTGTGGGCAATGGCTCTTACAATGGTCAAACTCGTGCTTTCCTCTTAACGCCCAATAGTTCCAAATCTGTTCCCGAACCTTCTTCTGCACTGGTATTCTTGGCGTTGGGTGCTGTGGGAGCTGGTTCTTTGGCGAAACGCCAGCGGCAGCAACAGGATGCTTCTAGCCGCAATTGACCGATAGTGGAATTTTTTGACAATTCCAACCTTTAAAAGCCTTGTCGTTACGCACATCTGGTCAACTGTCGGTCAGCCACACAACCGGGCTTTGAATACATGATGCTGTTGGCAAACTGGGATTGGTGGTGCTGTCCACACCCGCTAGGGGTGTGCAGATCTCTAGTTCCAAACCAACGAGTTTTCGGAGAAACCCGGTTGCTTTGCGATTGTCCCGAATTTGTGAAAAATCAAGCAAAAGATGTGAGTTTTCGGCAACAGAAATAGCACAGACTCACTCTCGGCGAATCCGATGCTCACCTGTGGGGACGAGAGCGAGTCTTTTCACTGTGCGCTTTGTTCTTTTTGTAGCAATCAATTTGGTAAGGAGAAATTATGAAAATACTCAATGCTTGCAAAGTCGGTATGGCACTAACTGCCGCTGCGTTCTTGGGACTAGCTACCTCCCAACCTGCCAATGCTATTACTTTTTCTCTCACCGACCTGGGTACGCTGGGGGGTAACTATATTTATCCCACAGACATCAACGAGTATGGTCAGGTGATTGGTGAATCATACATCGCTGATCAGCAATATCGTGCCTTGTTCTGGGAAAAGAGCAGCGGCATCAGTGACCTGGGTACTCTGGGGGGTAACTATAGCAATGCCTCTGCCATCAACGAGTATGGTCAGGTGATTGGTCGATCAACCACCGCTGATGGGCAATATCGCGCCTTCTTGTGGGAAAAGAGCAGCGGCATGAGTGACCTGGGTACGCTGGGGGGTAACTCTAGCTATGCCTCTGCCATCAACGACTATGGTCAGGTGGTTGGTACTTCATCCACCGCTGATGGACAATATCGCGCCTTCTTGTGGGAAAAGAGCAGCGGCATGAGTGACCTGGGTACTCTGGGGGGTAAAAATAGCGCTGCCAATGGCATCAACGAGTATGGTCAGGTGATTGGTGGCTCAGACACCGCAGATGGGCAATATCGTGCCTTCTTGTGGGAAAAGAGCAGCGGCATGATTAACCTGGGTACTCTGGGGGGTTACTCTAGCTATGCCCAAGCCATCAACAACTATGGTCAGGTGATTGGTGGCTCATACACCGCTGATGGGCTTGGGCATCGCGGCTTCTTCTGGGAAAAGAGCAGCGGCATGGTTAACCTGGGTACACTGGGGGGTAACGATAGCTATGCCACAGCCATCAACAACTATGGTCAGGTGATTGGTTACTCAAACACCGCTGATGGGCAAAGTCGCCCCTTCTTCTGGGAGAAGAGCAGCGGCATGATTAACCTGGGTACTCTGGAGGGTAACGATAGCTATGCCATAGCCATCAACAACTATGGTCAGGTGATTGGTCAATCATCCACCGCAGATGGGCTTCCTCGCGCCTTCTTGTGGGAAAAGAGCAGCGGCATGAGTGACCTCAACGACTTGGTTTGGGCTCCTGACTGGATACTATACGACGTATTAGACATCAACAATGCGGGGCAGATTGTGGGTTATGGCTCTTACAATGGTCAAGCCCGTGGCTTCCTCTTAACACCCAATACTTCCAAATCTGTTCCCGAACCTTCTTCTGCACTGGCATTCTTGGCATTGGGTGCTGTGGGTGCTGGTGCGGCGTTTCGCCAGCGACAGCAACAGGAGGCTTCTAGCCGCAATTGACCGATAGTGGAATTTTTTGACAATTCCAACCTTTCAAAGCCTTGTCGTTACGCACATCTGGTCAACTGTCGGTCAGCCACACAACCCGCCAGGGAATAAATGATGCTGTTGGCTTTCTCGATCGGTGGTGTCGCCTACACCCGCTTTGTTAAAAATCAACAAAAAGATGTGAGTTTTCGGCAACAGAAATAGCACAGACTCGCTCTCGGCGAATCCGATGAGCACCTGTGGGCACGAGAGCGAGTCTTTTCACTGTGCGCTTTGTTCTTTTTGTAGCAATCAATTTGGTAAGGAGAAATTATGAAAATACTCAATGCTTGCAAAGTTGGTATGGCACTAACTGCCGCTGCATTCTTGGGAATCACCACCGCCCAAAGAGCCGATGCTATCAGTTTTTCTCTCACCGACCTGGGTACGCTGGGGGGTAACTATATTTATCCCGCAGACATCAACGAGTATGGTCAGGTGGTTGGTTCCTCAAACACCGCTGAAGGGGGAAATCGCGCCTTCTTGTGGGACAACAGCAGCGGCATGATTAACCTGGGTACGCTGGGGGGTAACTCTAGCTATGCCAGAGCCATCAACAACTATGGTCAGGTGATTGGTGGCTCAAGCACCGCTGATGGGCAAGCTCGCGCTTTCTTCTGGGACAAGAGCAGCGGCATGAGTGACCTGGGTACTCTGGGGGGTAGCTTTAGCATTGCCTTTGCCATCAACGATTATGGTCAGGTGGTTGGTTTCTCAAACACTGTAGATGGGCAAAATGGCGGCTTCTTCTGGGAAAAGAGCAGCGGCATGATTGACCTGGGTACACTGGGGGGTAACTCTAGCTATCCCTATGCCATCAACGAGTATGGTCAGGTGGTTGGTTCCTCATCCACCGCTGATGGGCAAGGTCGCGCCTTCTTGTGGGAAAAGAGCAGCGGCATGGTTAACCTGGGTACACTGGGGGGTAACTCTAGCGGTGCCACAGCCATCAACAACTATGGTCAGGTGGTTGGTTCCTCATCCACCGCTGATGGGCAAGGTCGCGCCTTCTTGTGGGAAAAGAGCAGCGGCATGGTTAACCTGGGTACACTGGGGGGTAACTCTAGCTATCCCTATGCCATCAACAAGTATGGTCAGGTGATTGGTAGCTCAGCCACCGCTGATGAGCAAAGTCGCGCCTTCTTCTGGGAAAAGAGCAGCGGCATGATTGACCTGGGTACACTGGGGGGTAACTTTAGCTATGTCAGAGCCATCAACGACTATGGTCAGGTGGTTGGTTTCTCATACACCGCAGATGGGCAATCTCGCCCCTTCTTCTGGGAAAAGAGCAGCGGCATCAGTGACCTCAACAATTTAGTTTCCGCTCCTGACTGGATACTATACGAGGCATCAGACATCAACAATGCGGGGCAGATTGTGGGCCGTGGCGTTTACAATGGTCAAACCCGTGCCTTCCTCTTAACGCCCAATACTTCCAAATCTGTTCCCGAACCTTCTTCTGCACTGGCATTCTTGGCGTTGGGTGCTGTGGGTGCTGGTGCGGCGTTTCGCCAGCGGCAGCAACAGGATGCTTCTAGCCGCAATTGACCGATAGTGTAAGTTTTTGACAATTCCAACCTTTCAAAGCCTTGTCGTTATGCACATCTGGTCAACTGTCGGTCAGCCACACAACCCGCCAGGGAATACATGATGCTGTTGGCAAACTGGGATTGGTGGTGCTGTCCACACCCGCCTGGGGTTTAAACCTCCGGGCTAATAGCGTAAGTCCGTTAAAACGGACTAATCTTCTCTATCAGTCCACGCTGGCGTGGACTTCTGCTACTCGCCTGGGAACTTGAGTTGCCAGCGGGTGTCGGCGACACGAGGGATCGATTTACCAACAGCATGATTGATGATGCTGTTGGCAAACTGGGATCGGTGGTGCTGTCCACACCCAGGAAAATGATAGTGTCCCAAAGGGTCATAAGTAACCGTTGGCCAAGATTCTCCCAGAACATCGAGAACCTGCCGCACCGGATATGGGCTGCGCGGGTCGCTGAGGCCGCAGTAGAACGAAGGGCCAGAATCAAAGGTAAAGCCGCGCCGCGCGAAGCTGTGAGCCGCGCCGCCCGCAATGGCGTGACTTTCTGTGACCAATACCTGCTTACCGTAACGAGCGAGTAGGGCGGCGGCGGTTAGACCGCCGATGCCGCTACCGATGACGATCGCATCTAAGTTGATATTTAGTTTGCTTGCTTTTTACTAATTCTTTATTTTTTACAATCCAAGTTCAAGAAACCCGGTTTTTTCGACAAACCGGGTTTCTGGGTGGGGCGAACGCGCGTCCCAAACAGGTTCGCTGCCAGCAGTTTTCGTAAAAATACTTATTTGATTTTTGAAGATGCCGTGAAAACACGGTGAAGATATGGTGAAAGTCAAATATAGTTGGCACCAAAATGGTAGATTTACTGAAACACATTGATAAATTAGCTCTCATTGAAGGTTCTGTTTAGATGAAAATAGTTAAATCAAGTGAATTAATTGATCGCTCCCAGTGCATGAGGCTGAAAGAATAGTTCTAAAAAGCCCTCTTTCAGCATTTAGAAAACAGTCATGACAAAGTGATGCCTGTTTTCGATTCACCTCACCTATCACCAAAGTTTCTGCGTAGATATCTAGTTTTTCGGAGAAACCGGCGTTCCTATCACCAAAGTTTCTGGCTGCGATCTCTAGTTCCAAACCAACGAGTTTTCGGAGAAACTTTGGTGTTGGCGATTGTCCCGAGTTTGTGAAAAATCAAGCAAAAGATGTGAGTTTTCGGCAACAGAAATAGCACAGACTCACTCTCGGCGAATCCGATGAGCACCTGTGGGCACGAGAGCGAGTCTTTTCACTGTGCGCTTTGTTCTTTTTGTAGCAATCAATTTGGTAAGGATACATTATGAAAATACTCAATGCTTGTAAAGTCGGTATTGCACTAACTGCCGCTGCATTCTTGGGACTAGCTACCGCCCAAAGAGCCGATGCTATCAGTTTTTCTCTCACCGACCTGGGTACTCTGGGGGGTAACTATAGCTATCCCGGATCTATCAACGAGTATGGTCAGGTAGTTGGCCACTCAACCACCGCTGATGGGTCAGAGCGTGCTTTCTTTTGGGACAACAGCAGCGGCATGACTAACCTGGGTATAATCCCCCCCAGTGGCTATAACTATTGCTATGACTATTATGAGTATGGTTATCGTTATGTCCCTTGCCCTAGCTCTACCTCTAGTTATGCCGTAGCAATTAACGACTTGGGTCAGGTAATTGGTACTTCTACAACCATATACTCTGGGAACTACTATAGGCCGCCGTACAACTATACAGAACACTATGAGCAAAATGTCTTCTTGTGGGACAAAAACAGCGGCATGATTAACCTGGGTACTCTGGGGGGTAAAAATCAGGCCACAGCCATCAACAACTATGGTCAGGTAATTGGTTACTCAGTCATTGCTGATGGGCAAACTCGCGCTTTCTTCTGGGAAAAGAGCAGCGGCATGATTAACCTGGGTACTCTGGGGGGTGACTATAGTTCTGCCAATGCCATCAACGACTATGGTCAGGTGATTGGTTCCTCAGTCATTGCTGATGGGCAAACTCGCGCTTTCTTGTGGGAAAAGAGCAGCGGCATGAGTGACCTGGGTACTCTGGGGGGTAACAGTAGTTATG
>NZ_BLAY01000173.1 GCF_020521235.1 Microseira wollei NIES-4236
TTGTGGGGTGGGCATCTTGCCCGCCCCCACCCCAGAAGAGTAGTTTTGTTTTGTGGGGTGGGCATCTTGCCCGCCCCCACCCCAGAAGAGTAGTTTTGTTTTGTGGGGTGGGCATCTTGCCCGCCCCAGGTATTTTTGCCAGAGGTCTATTGTAGATTTTAGATTTTGGAAAAAGCACGCTAGCCTATAAAAGGCCAGGTTAGATCTTGACAAAAAACATCTAATGTCCAACGAATTGCGAAATATTATACCAACGCCGCCACCGCCTGGTGATAAAATTTTTGCTACCCAGCAGGTAAGCAGCGAATTTTACCGAGAAGTGCAGCATCGCCAAGAATTGCAGCGCTACTGCGAGTGGTATTATGCGACAGCAGCGCTGCATCGACAAGAATTGCAAAAGATGCGGCGCGAACTGAATATATTTGGTTTGTTTGTCCGAAATCGCTGCTAGTTTAACAATTCAAGTTCTCCCTCGCGAAAGTGGGCTTTGAATTTCTTGTCAAACTTGACTATGAAAGGAAGGTTGGCGCTTACAGGTCTACCTTGCCACTCCTTCATAATCTCGATCACTTCTCCTTCCATCCCCTTGACATCCAAGGGTTTATTGCGGTGTTCGGGATGAGTGTACACAATCACAGACTGTACAACGCGGACGCGATCGCCTACCTTCATAAATATCTCAGTAACTGTGGAAATCCTGCGCTTTTAAGCCAGGGAGGAATACGACGCGAGTAACTTTAGTTACTCTCTGCAAAAGCTTCGATGGAAGCTTCTGACAATCTTTTTATCTTTGCACAGAAGCGACCCCAAAATTCATGATTGAGCAGGTGGGCAAGTGAGCAGGTGAGCGGGTGAGCGGGTGAGCGGGTGAGCAGGGGAGATGGGGAGATGGGGAGATGGGGAGATGGGGAGAATATACATTCAAATTCCCCTTTTGCCCCGCCCCTTTTGCCGCTTTTGCCCCTTTTCACTGAGGGGCAGAGGGTGCAGCTGGTTGGAGTTGTGGGAAATTTTGAGGTTTGGAGGTCAGCCAAAGTGCATAGCCACCCACACCGACGATGACAAGAAAAGCCAATACTCCCAGTAGAGTTAGCAAGTTGCGTCGCCCTGGAGATGCCGTGGGTTCTTGTTTTTGCATCGCTACGGATTCATCGTACAACAGCGCTCTGGATGCCGCCGTGAGTTCTGACTGCAAGCGGGTGTTGGGAGATTGAATGGTAGTTTCTACCTGCTTGGGATCGAATAGTGCTGGAGGTTCCTCCGAGACGAAGTAGCAGGAGAGTACCACCGACGTGTTATCGTGACCGTTCTGTTCGTTAGCCAGGTTAATCCAAGATTGAACTGCTGCATCTAAAGATAACTTGCCTTTAAGTACCGGCTTGGCGTAATCTTTCCAAGATTGCTCGACTAGAAAGCGATCGCTTAACCCATCAGAACACAGCAGCAGCAGACCGTCTTCTTCGACAATAAATCGCTGCATCACAGGATGCAGTTGTTGAGCATCCCGCGTCCCCAGCGCTTGGGTCAACGCCCCGCCATCAGCGCGAGTCAGAGCTTCCCGATATATACTGCGCCCTAAACGAACTTCCCGCGTTGCGACATCATCATCGATGGTTAGCTGCTGACAATAATCGGCGGTAATCCAATAGGCGCGGCTATCTCCTACGGTGACGATATACAATTCGTGGGCATTTCCCAGTTCTTCCCCATTAGCAAAGCGAATTTTTTGCGGTAGCTGGAGTCCCATCACCAAAGTTGTACCCATTCTTGCCCTAGACTCTCGCCCTTGGGCATCGTTTTGGTTGGAAATTAAATTGTTGGCTATGCGCACGATCGCAGCTAATTGATCGGTGATTAATTTGGGTGGGACAATTTCAGTTTGTTCGGCAATTTCCAACAGCAGCGCTCGCAGTTGCAGTTTGATCGTCTGGAGTGCCAGGGAACTAGCTACCTCGCCGCCTTCATGACCCCCAATTCCATCGCAAACTAGCGTTAAGTGGGGAATCAGCAAGTCATGGGGTTGTGTTGTAGCATCTTGCAGATCCGATGCCGTAGGATAGCAAGCATCTTCATTGGTAGCGCGTTGAGGCCCCGTATCAGTTGCGCCCGCTACGTGGATGCGGAGGGGAAGTTGCGCCGATTGCAACAGCAATAGGTGATTGAGTTGAGTAGCGATTGCTTCCAACTCTACCTCGTCGTTAGTCATCTGTAGGGCAATTGCTTGCAATTGCGCCGCCACAGGTGCTGCGGCAGCTTGGCTCAACTGCATCCAACAACTGCCCAGATCTTTAAGAGTCGGGGTGAGAAACGTTAGCTGTTCGCTGGTGATTTCCTCTCCCATTCCATCGCCGTAAAGTTGCCGTAGCCATACCCGCCAACCTTGAACCCGGATATTATCGGCAAATAGTAGACTCGACGCTACACCTTGTTCTGATAAAGGCGTCCACAATTGGAGAATTTGCCACAACCAATAAACTTGCCGCGTCGCCGATGCCCCAGTCCACGCCTCTACAATAGAAGGATAAAGGTCGCCATCAGCATCGATCGGCACGTTTTCCAACAATGCCACCAAAGCAGTTTCTGGTTCGTCGCCCAAAACTGCCCAACCATGTACCTCTGGAACGTGCAGGCGTTGGGGGAAAAGACGCAGGTAGGGGATAATCTCGTCGGGTAACTCTTCAAGAATGTAAGGTGGCTGTTCCGGTTGAGTATCCCGCCAAATTTGGGGGCTGACAACCTCGTATCTGCCTTGAATTAGCCGTCCCGCTGAAATTTGACCTACAGCTGGATCGGCTGCCCAAAGATAGCGATAAATTGGCGTTGTCATAAGTTTAAAAAATTATAAGAGAAAACTTAGAGCGAAGCGTGAATGAAAAAATTACAGTCATGTCAGGGGAAATTTATCGATTGGCTGTTGTAGTAATCCAATAGGTAGGATGTCCGTTTATTGTATCTGGCTAGACGTACTAACCCTATCAATCCACGGCTAGGGATATTCATTATGGTATTAAATCCGGCGATCGCTTGGTTAGTGGCAGGAACGCTTCTGTGTTTGGTAGAAGCATTTGTACCAACCGCTTTTACCGCCTTCGCGATGGGTATAAGTGCTTTCCTCGTCGCATTGGTCGCAAAGCTGTTGCCCAAGTTCCTGGCTTTACAAGTTGGGTTGTGGATGGTATTTTCCGTTGCTAGTGTCTACCTCGCCCATCGTCTGATGCCAAAGCGGAAGGTCACGGCGATTGAAGATGCCACAGAAGCACAGACCTTAACTGAAATTCTACCCGGTCAGACGGGGCGAGTGCTGTACGAAGGTAACTCTTGGAGGGCGAGATGCGGCGATGAAAAATGCGCGATCGCTCCCAACCAAAAAGTTTACGTCATCGGACGGCAAGGAACCACGCTGATCGTCATGCCAGAACACCTATTGCATTCTTAGGTAATGGCTAATTGTTAATCGCTAATCGAACAGAAAAATTAGCAATTAGCAATAAGCAATTAGCCAGCAATTAGCCTATTTAAAAAGAGGTTCAAAATGGATTTCTTCGGTTTAATATTAGCGCTTATGCTTGGTAGCACGGCTGTTTCCGGCGTCAAAATTATCAACCAGGGAAACGAAGCCTTAGTCGAAATGCTGGGTAAATACAACGGTAAAAAACTCAAACCAGGACTGAATTACATTATTCCCGTCTTAGAAAGAGTCGCTTACCAACAAACCATCCGGGAAAGAGTTTTAGATATTCCCCCCCAATCTTGTATTACCCGCGATAACGTTTCCATCACCGCTGATGCAGTGGTTTACTGGCGAATTTTAGATTTGGAGAAAGCCTACTACAAAGTAGAAAATCTCCAAGCCGCAATGGTGAATTTGGTACTGACTCAAATTCGCGCAGAAATGGGCAAATTAGAGTTAGATGAAACCTTTACCGCCCGCAGTCAAATTAACGAAATTCTGCTGAGAGAATTAGATGAAGCAACCGATCCTTGGGGGGTCAAAGTAACGCGGGTAGAACTGCGAGATATTATCCCCTCCAAAGCGGTGCAAGAATCGATGGAATTGCAAATGTCTGCGGAACGTCGCAAGCGGGCGGCAATTCTGACTTCCGAAGGCGATCGCGAGTCTGCGATTAATAGTGCCAGAGGAAAAGCCGAAGCGCAAGTGCTGGACGCAGAAGCGCGTCAAAAAGCCGCTATTTTGGAGGCAGAAGCCCAGCAAAAGGCGATAATCCTGAAAGCCCAAGCAGAACGCCAGCAGCAAGTCCTCAAAGCTCAAGCCACCGCTGAGGCGCTACAAATTGTCGCCAAGATACTGCAAACCGATCCTAACGCCCGCGAAGCCCTCCAGTTTTTACTAGCCCAAAATTACCTGGAAATGGGGATGAAAATTGGCAGCAGCAACAGCAGCAAGGTAATGTTTATGGACCCGCGCAGTATCCCAGCTACCTTGGAAGGAATGCGATCGATTGTAGGCGAGGTTAGTAATAATAACTCTCGTTAAACATTTGCCAGAAACCGGGTTTTTTAGACAATACCTTCGTCAAAAAGCCGATACCCTAAAGGGTATCGCTACACAAACAAAGCCCGCCTGCGCGGGCTGTAACAATTTCAGCCCGCGCAGGCGGGCTTTGTATGTGTAGCCGCAGGCTTTAGCCTGGGGGCGTTTGATACAAATGACGAAGGTATTGTTCAAAAAACCGGGTTTCTTTGGATTCGATCTAGCCTGCACCATCGCCAGCAGTAGCAGGCAGTTGCTGACAGCCTTCGCACAATCCAAAAAACTCCAGCGTGTGATAATAAATCTTGAACTGGTGCGACTTGTTTAGCTGGGTTTCTAGCTGGTGAACGGGGCATTCGTCAATCGGAATCGATAGTCCGCACTGCAAGCAAGTTAGATGGTGTTTGTCTTGTTGTACCGAACTATACAAAGACTCCCCATTCGGCAACATCCTCGCTTGAAGCGCACCCTCTTTTTTTAAAGCTTCTAAAGCACGGTAAACTGTAGCTAGCCCCATGCCTTGGTTCTGGCTACGCAGTTCCATGTATATATCCTGCGCCGAAAGCTCTCGGTTGAGCAGTTGGAGCAGGTTTAAAATTCGTTTCTGACTGCGAGTGCGTTGTACTGTCATCTAAAACTTCACTATAACGTGGAAACCACCATCTTTTAAGTGGTGGAGGAAACGTGACACGGCATTTTTAAATGCCTATACTTTCGGGGTGGAGGGGTATGGTTGCCCCTCCTAGTGAGGATATGGTTGTCCCCAAAACTCCCATTGCTGGGGTGAAGTTAGCCGAACGCTAGCGCGTTCCGCTTCGCTAACGTCAAGGTTATCGGTCGGTAACTGTCCCAATAGCACTGTCTTACCCCGAGTAAAACTGTTTAACTATTAGGTTCTAGGAGCAAGGAACTGGCGGAAGCATTCCTTGGTAGGAACTTTAACGCTTACCGATAACTTCGTTTCCCCGTTGCCGGGACTTAGACTGGTCAGCACCTTCCCTTACCTAAAGATTTGAGGCATGATGCCCCGCCTATGGGAGAGCGGGGTGCTGACAATCTTAATAATTCCGGTGAAACCCAGAACTGATCCATTTTTGTACGCTATCTTAGTCAAGCACGCAACCATTGCTTTTAGCGCACTAAAATAATAACGCTGTGACCTATACAGTACTATCGACTGGGAAACAATCGTGATCGAATATCAGGCTCGAATTTATGTTACTCTGCGCCCTTCGGTTTTAGACCCGGCTGGTACGGCGGTGCAGTCTGGTTTGCAACACTTAGGATATGACAATGTAGAACAGGTGCGAATTGGCAAGTATATCGAACTAAAACTAAGCGCCGCCGATGAAGAAACCGCAAAGCAACAGTTAGACAGCATCTGCGACCAAATGCTGGCAAATCCAGTGATTGAAAATTATCGATTTGAGTTAACGCCGCTGTCTGCGGGAGTGAAGGCATGAAATTTGGGGTTGTGGTTTTTCCGGGTTCCAATTGCGATCGCGATGTCGCCTATGTCACTCGCGATTTATTAAACCAGCCAACGCGGATGGTTTGGCACGAGGAAACGGATATTTCGGATTTAGATGTAGTCGTAATTCCAGGCGGTTTCAGTTACGGGGATTATCTGCGGTGCGGCGCGATCGCTCGTTTCTCCCCAGTGATGAAAGCTACCGTCGAACACGCAAAGCAAGGCAAGTTGGTGTTAGGCATCTGTAACGGTTTCCAAGTTTTGACGGAAGCAGGACTATTACCAGGAGCGTTGACGCGAAATCGCGATCTGCATTTTATCTGCGATCGCGTCCCCCTCAAAGTCGAACGCACAAACTTACCTTGGACGCAAGCGTATCAACAAGGTGAAATTATCACCCTTCCCATCGCCCACGGCGAAGGTCGTTACTACGCCGATGCCGATACCTTGGCAGAGTTGGAAGACAACGGTCAAGTTCTCTTCCGCTATGAAGGCGAAAATCCCAACGGCTCGTTAAATAATATTGCAGGTATTTGCAATAAACAAGGAAATGTGCTGGGAATGATGCCCCACCCAGAGCGAGCATCCGATCCCATGTTGGGAGGAACCGATGGGTTGCACTTGTTTAAGGGGTTATTGAAAGTCGCAGTCGGGGCGTTTTAGGGGCACGGCAACGGTAACATGGCAGCAAATCAGCTGCATTGCCAAGGCAATCAGCCCTCGTGTCAAAACTTCTGGAAACAACATAAAAACCCTGCTGATTCTGCTTATAAGGGCATATATTTGACCGGACTTTATATAGAGTCCGGTCAAAACTCGAAAACCAGTAAAAAAATGAGCCAACAATAAGCTATTATTATTAGTATAATCTGGCTAAGTAAAAATTATCCATGAGTCTAGAAAATTTGCTAATTTTAGCAACTGGAGGATTCCTGTCTGGAATTATGTCGGGTTTGTTAGGAATTGGTGGCGGTTTCATCGTAGTTCCTCTTTTAGTTTCACTGGGCTACACACCCATTCAAGCAATAGCTACCAGTACGTTAGTAATTGTAATGAGTTCAATTTCTGGTAGCGTGCAAAATTGGCTGATGGGCTACCTTGACTACAAGCGAGTCATTCAATTAGGTGTTCCGGCTTTAGTAACTGCTCCAATAGGGGTATATTTAGTAGATCGAATCCCGCCCTATTTACTCCTAGTCATCTTTGGAGTTTTCCTAATCGCAAGTATTTTTTTGGCAGAAATTCGCAAGAGCTTGGCGTCAGAAGCAATTGATGGTAATAATGAGTCAGAATTTAACCCGGTACTTTCTAGAATTGGAACAGGAGGCGTTACAGGTATCTTGACCGGCTTATTAGGTGTGGGTGGTGGCACTGTTTTGGTACCTCTTCAAATGTTGCTTTTGGGAGAACCAATCAAGCTAGCAATTCAGACCAGTCTAGGCGTTATTGTGGTGACAGCTGTATCTGCCTGTACAGAATATGTGTTCGAGGGAAAGGTTTTGTTTATCCAAGGTTTGCTTCTGGGAGCAGGGGGACTAATAGGCTCGCAGATCAGTACTCGCTTTTTGCCAAAGCTATCAGATTCTATAGTGTTACTGGTATTTCGTTCCTTCTTAGGAATAATGTCAATTTATATGTTTTGGCAAGCCTGGAATTTTTATCACCCTGTCTAAGAAATTTGCTAAACATATTTTCCGCAACAGGAAAAGCCGTCAATCCTGCTGTTTTGGCTCGCCGTCCATCCCTAAGCAGAAAAGGTATTGTATATTTTCATGGGTGTAGGGGCAGGTTTTACGAGAAATATTTGCTATAAGTGCAAAGTATTACAGCGGATTGCACTCGTATGAGGTACACCGAGAGTTTGTCAAGCGCGCTGCCATTTTTGCTGCGCGCTTGACAAACAAAACCTGAAGGCTGTACCTCACTAAGAAAGCAATCCGCTATAATCAACCCGCCCCGGCTTTATAGGATACCTATACCACCGGACATAATATCAATCCAGTCTTTTGACAGAAACTTTTCAAACTTGCTCAAAAAGCTGAGCTACGCTAGGTTTAGTTGCTTTATCCATAGGGTTGCGAGGCAGTTCTTCAACAGCAAGAATTTGGGTGGGAACCTTATATACAGCCAATTGTTCTTTTGCCCAACTCCTGAGAGTTTGTAAAGTTAAATTACTTCCGGATTTTAATACCAAAGCTGCACAAACTCGCTCGCCCCATTCTGAATCGGCAACCCCAACAACTGCACAATCTTGAATCTCTGGATGAGTTCTCAATACTTCCTCAATTTCCAACGCCGAAACTTTATAACCTCCTGTTTTGATAATATCTACACTCATCCTACCCAGGATGCGATAACTATCATTTTCCACGACGGCAAAATCGCCAGTGCAAAACCAACCATCGCGAAATGCTTTGGCAGTCGCTTCCGGTTTTTGCCAATATTCTAGAAAAACTCCTGGACTTTTGATTTGGATTTCTCCTGGGGTTCCCGGAGCGACTAAATTTCCGCTTTCATCTACTAATCTAACTTCTACTTGAGGCAAAGGTTTCCCTACATATCCCGCCAATCTTTCACCTTGTAAAGGATTAGATAAAGCCATGCCAATTTCGGTCATGCCATAGCGTTCCAGTAGAAAATGTCCGCTAATATTTCTCCATTTTTCCAATACTTGGACGGGTAAAGCTGCGGAACCTGAAACCATCAAACGCATTTTAGCACACCCATCGGACATGCTTTTTTGGCGAGCGCTATCTGCATTTTCCCAAGCAGCAATTAGTTTGACATAAATCGTAGGTACAGCCATAAATAAAGTTAAGTCACCATCGCTAATTCGCTCCCAAACTTTTTGAGCATCAAATTTGGCGAGCATATGGCACTCAGCACCCGACCACAGCGCGCAAGTTAGCACGTTAATAATGCCGTGAATGTGGTGCAGCGGTAGGACGTGCAAAATGCGATCGTTCCCTGTCCATCCCCAAGCAGAAATCAAGCTAGTCACTTGCGCCTGAATATTTTGATGCGTCGTAACTACACCCTTGGGTTTACCAGTTGTGCCGCTAGTATAAAGGATTAATGCTCGTCTAGCGATATCAATTTCTGGGAGTAAACTAGCTGCTTCGGGGAGAGTTTCCGAAGTGAGAATAAATCGCAAATTTCGCTCAAGAGCGATTGAACGCAATACAGCCTCAAAATCGGGATGTGCTATTACAATTGATGCGCCTGAGTCTGCGATTACATAATCTAACTCAGGTTTTGGATGGGAGACGCACAAAGGTACCGCTATCCCACCCGCACGCCAAATCCCCCATTGCGTGGCGACATATTGAAATCCTGAAGGAATGAGAAAAGCAACTCGCTGTTCTTGTAAATCTTCTACATTATCCAGAAGCTTGGTAGCAATTTGAGCAGAAATTTGGAGCAAATTATGATATGTAAACGCTCCTTCAGTGGCGACAATTGCGATTTTATTTTCGTTTTCCTTGGCGCGAGCGATCAGTGGTAGATTCACGTTAGTTAAGCAATTTATGCTGGTTACTTAAAGAATATCATTGGTTCATCGATTTGTTGTCCTGCGTCGCTACAACTAAGATAGCAACTTGTCGTACTCCGCATGTGAGCCAACCCAAAACCAAATCACAGTGTCACCTTCTAATTGGCCCACTGCTCGATAACCTTTGCTAATTCGAGCCGAGTAGATAGGTAACTCTGGATGGACTTTTTTGAATTTTAGACTTGGATGATTTGGATTTTCCTTGAACTGCCGATACGCCTCGCGTGTCTGCTGTTGAATTTTTTCCGGCAAATTGGCAAAGGCTTTACGAAACTGGGCTGTAGTGCGCGATTTCACAATGTTTCTGGATCGAGTTCTTGAGTTTTGCCTGCGTGATACTCAGCCATTGCTGTGGTTGCCAGTTTGGCAAGAGTATCTGGGGAGCGGGAAAATGCTTCATCCCAGCGCAGATCGTCCTCAAGTTCTTCCAAGATCATGGCAGCGATCGCATCCTGTTCGCTGCTAGACAAAGTTTTGAGCTTAGCGATCGCTCTTTCAAGTAACTCGGTCATAACTGCCGTACTTCCTTCAAAGCAATATTAATTATTATCGCTCATTGAACGCAGATAACTTTGAGGCGGTAGCTAGTAACCTGTGACTCCCGCCAACAACTTTTATTCCGTCACCTATACTCCAGTGCTGGGCTGCTGCCGTTGGGCTACCTGGATCAACAACCTTAATGCGTTATTCACCATATCCCTATAAGTGCTATAATTTTCGCTTGAAATAATAGAGGTTACCATTAAAGTATGGAATACCAACCATATAGCATTAGACAGTTGCTAGAGTCAGTAAGCAGCGGCGGCATCCGAATTCCTGCTTTTCAGCGTGGTTTTGTCTGGGAAATGGACAAGGTTGCATATTTAATGGATAGTATTTATAAGAGATACCCCTTCGGTTCGCTACTATTTTGGAGAACTAAGTCTAAGCTTGCTATAGAAAAAAAGCTTGGTCAGTTTCAACTCCCAGAGCCTAGAGAAGATTACCCTATAGATTATGTGTTGGACGGTCAACAAAGACTAACATCAATATTTTCCGTGTTTCAAACTGAGCTAAAACCAACTGGAAATGGTGCGTGGCTTAAGATATATTTTGCTCTAGAAGCAGATGAAAATGCACAGGAAAGCCAATTTATTGCTCTACAGGATACTCAAGTTATTTATCAAAGACATTTTCCATTAAATGTCTTATTTGAATCTGTTAGATATAGAGAGGCCACAGATAAATTTAATGATGAACAAATTAAACGGTTAGACAAATTGCAAGAAAAGTTTAAAGAAGTGTCTATCCCTGTACAAATCCTAAAAACAGACAATAGAGCTACTGTTGCAATTGTATTTGAACGTATAAATAGGTTAGGTGTGGCACTGGATACTCTTCAGTTACTTTCAGCTTGGACGTGGAATGAAGAGTTTGACTTATTACAAAGGTTTACAGAATTGAAGGATGACCTTGAAGAGTTCGGATTTTCTGAAGTTGGTGAAGATTCCGATCTGATTTTAAGATGCGCCGCAGCTATCTTGAAAGAAGAGCCTACCCCAGATAAATTACTGGAACTTAATGGTGAGCAGGTTCGAGCAGCATTTCCAAAGGTTAGGAACGGTATCTTAGGTGCAATTGATTTTCTGAGAAAGCAATTGAAAATTGCATCGCTCAAGAATCTACCCTATTCAGCACTGATAGTTCCTCTAGCTGTTTTTTTTGCAGAACCTGATGGGAGAGAAGTATCTTACGATTCAAAAGTTAATGATAGATTAAAAAAATGGTTTTGGAGGTCTTGCTTTACTGGTAGATATAGTAGTCAAACTAGAAAGACCACTATAGATGATATTAAAGAGGTGTTTAAATTAAAAAATGGTGAAATAAGTCTATTGGGTGAATTTTCATGTGATGTCAATGAAGATTTTTTTATAAGCAATCAGTTTAGTTCTAGAAATGCAAATACTAAAACATACATTTTGCTTTTGGCTAACAATAATCCAAAGTCTTTTGTGTCGGGAGCGTTAATCGATATAGATAAGGTTCTGCAAAACTATAACAAAACACAATTTCATCACGTCTATCCCAAAGCGTACTTGAAAGATAAGGGTTGGGATGAAGCTTCAATTAATTGTTTGGCTAATTTTTGCTTTTTAAGTGGATCGGAAAATAAAAAAATCGGGCGAAAGAAGCCATCAGAGTATATTGATTTAATGCCTAAAGGATCTCTGCTGGATGAAATATTGCGTAATGCTTTTTGCCCTCAAGATACATTTAATGATAACTTCCAAAATTTTTTAAGTCAGCGTTCAAAAATGCTTGCCGCTTTTGCTAAAAAATTGATTCAAAATTGATCGTAGCGATCGCTCCATCACCATTATCAACTAATAGCATGGAGCGCTCGCCAAAATCTCTCACTTTTTAGCTTCATCCTTGGGTGGATTAGGCGGACACCAAAACAGATTTTTACTAGACACCCCAAGGTATTCCAGAATTCCGCGCATCACATCTGTGCAGTGCATCCAATATCCCAAATCCTCGTACATCCGGTCGGGATTAAACTCCAAGTTATAATGCAGCACATTGGGAATATTTGAGAATTCGTTGGAAGGTTGGGGAGAAATCAGCAGGACGCGGAATGGTTTCCCCTGGCATTTTTCCTCAAGTTTGCTCATCAAATCGATCACATACCCACGGTTAGTAAGTCCCGTGCGAATGAAAAGTGCCTTATCGCAATTTTTTAACGTGTACCAGAACCGTTCCGAACGTGCTGTATAACGGACGCGCATTCGTTCATAAACGGGAAACATATTGTTGATGGGGTCGTCTGTTTCCTCTACTTCATGAGCGAATGACAACCCCGTCCACTTACTGTGATATATCCTTCCGGCGTCATAATTGTAGTGCAAGTAAGCCGGATTCCACATGTCATCAAAACCAGTCGCAATGATATCTGCGACATCGCCGAGATTGGTGGTTCGCGTCAAGTCAAAAGGAAAAGCTGGTCCATCGTACTGCATTTTATATAGAAGCATACGAGCGGCACAGCGATCGCCCAGGGGAATAATCGCCACACGACTAATGTCTGATAATTTACATTTGTACTCAAAAACCACGGAGGACTTGGGCGGCACTTTGACTCGACTTTCCAACCCGTTTTTGCCAATCATCATGGTGCGAAATGGCTCGTCGGGATAAAGTGGGTCATCATAGACACCAGAGGGCATTCCTTTGAGGGCGCTGCGAACCTCCTTCCACATGGGATGGATGTTATATTCGTGGTCTGATTCGTTGATCGCGCGCAGAGTGCGTTCGCTTTCTTTCAGCAGCGCTACCTGCCCGTCGTAGTATAAACTTTCCGAGTCTTTCGCCGACAAAAAATTGCCAGCGGCGCTATATTCCACCTCGGTATCAGGTGGGATATCCACCATAGTTTCGATCGTTCCATCTTCTTGGACCCAAAAGAAGGGGAGC
Organism: Microseira wollei NIES-4236; assembly: GCF_020521235.1. Classification (GTDB taxonomy): domain Bacteria; phylum Cyanobacteriota; class Cyanobacteriia; order Cyanobacteriales; family Aerosakkonemataceae; genus Microseira; species Microseira wollei. The sequence goes on from NZ_BLAY01000173.1 coordinate 12,970, forward strand.
GTCCCCATCTGGGCATTCTTAGCAATATACACACCAGGCATCAATTTTGCTTGGCTTTGCAGCGCTGTTTGCAATTCCTCCCAGGAAGGACTGATGGTGTAGTTAGATTTTGATGTATTGATGATACGCAAACTCTTCTCATCCGGACAGGCAAAGACATGGAAACCCCAGTCGTCTCGGTAGATGGGTACTTCCTGCTTCTGCGGGGAAAGTTGTTTTGCTTTCTCCAACTCATTTTTGTCGATCTCGAACAGACCCAGATCGATTGCGGCATACATGAGGCGATGTCCTGCCGTGTTGGGGTGACCTTGGTCGAAGGATATACCTGGTTTCCAACGCCCTTCCCCATTATCCAAGGCAGGAAGCCAATCCAGCACCGGCACGCCCCAGCTTAGCATTCGGTTGTGGGTATCCCACAGCAGCTGGTGATGTTCTTGGGAGTAGTCCCCGTGGGGATATACCCCGCCCAGAATCGGCATCGCTGCCAATTCCTTGGTCATTTTGATCAGTTGCTGCAATCCCCTTTCAAAACGCCGCTGCACCGCCTTTCGCTCGTGAGGGGGACAATAAGCCAGCCCCTCGTTGCCCAGAGAAAGGGCAATAATGACGACATCCGGTTGTTCTGGCGCGACAACTCGGGGAAACCTGTCTATTGTCGTGCTGACATTCGCACCCAATGCCGACAGATTTACCAGTTGATGTCCGTATTTTTCATGCAATGCTTGCTCCAGACGCTTTGCCCACCCTTTTAACAACCAGGCGCTGCACCCCAACGCTACGGAACTGCCGATGACTGCGATTTTCAGACCCTGAGATTCTTTACTTACAGGCGTTTTGGTCATAGGCTGTTTGAGGTATCCGTAAGGCCAAGGCTGCACGTGACCGAACCAACCATCCTCCACAATAATATTGTCAGATTCGATGGTTACCCAACGGTTTCGTCCCAAAGATTCCCAATGCACGCTGCCATCAGTACCAATTAGTACATACTTATATTCGATTCTTGGGCGGTCGGATGGCGGCGAAGGCGGATCGACCTCGATTTCCATGTCTATCCACCATAAAGGGTAGCGATCGCCACTCGTGCGTAGATGTATGCATTTGCTTACGTCCCACAGTCCCAATTGGGGCGTTGAACCGACGAGGGCGATGGATTCTCCCGGTTGCGTATTTGCACTTACTTGAAATCGATACATATATTTCTTCTCTCTTTAAGCATATGATGCCAGACAGAAAGCTTGATTCATCACACCTTGTGATGTCGAAAGGTAACTTCACCTTAGGCAGCGCCAAGCAGAGGTAGCAGTAACCTCAATAGTCCTTTGAGTCAAGGCGAGCGCGTAATTCAAAGCTTTACTGAGGGTATCATATTTGACCCTCAATATCTGTCTCACAGATCACCTGGAAAATCACAAACAACAAACTTGAAGTATCGCACCACCAAGATATATATAGCGCTGCGCGCCGGCAATAGGTAATGGCGTTCCCAGGCAGGAGCCGTAGTCACGAGGGTAATTGTCAAGAGTAAACTACCGGTGAATCCAATTACCAATTACCTATTACCTATTACCAATGTCACAACTATTAACTAGCAACTATAAAACCGACATTCCTGAAATCGGCTACAAAATTGGCTTTAAATCTAAGATAAATCCAGGCAACACATCTTCACCTGAAAGCGTTTCGGGATTTTCTAAAATTTCGATATCTCGATGGGGGCGATAAATTTCCACTCGCTTACAGCGGCTTGCAGCCGCGTGAGGGAAAGCGTTATCGCTTTGTTTGTGTAGCGGCACCCGCGCATGGTGCCGCTACACAAACAAAGGTGTACCTCACTCAGAGAGCAATCCGCTGTATTTTTTCGGTCAAGTAACCAACCCAATCTAGCACCGTTGTCGATGTATTCTTGCATTTTGTCCTGTAAGTCTTTTAAAATATCGCTAGTCGAGCGGATCTCCACTACAAAATCAGGGCAAATGGGAGCAAATTTCTTTTGTTCTTCTGGGGTTAAAGCATCCCATCGCTCTTGCTTATCCAAGATATATCAGGGGAACGCTCCGCACCATTGGGCAGTTTAAAGCCGCTGGAAGAGTCAAAACCTTTGCCTAGTTTAGTTTGTTTGTTCCAGATTCCCAGCTCGACGGCGACATCAAAGTTACAGTTTCCGGTGTCGCTACCTGTAGGTGCCATTAGGATTAATTCTCCTTTAGCCGTGCGCTCAAATCTTAAATCGCGGTTGTTCTGACATAACTGGAAAAACTGATCGTCAGTCAAGTCGATGTTTAATTTGAGTCTAGGCGGCAATCCGATCGCTGTTACGTTCATAACTTTATCCAGCTATTCTCTTTAACACTAATTTGGCTGGGATTAACCCAAGTTTAGTACAGGCGATCGCCCTTAGCGAACTAGGATAGCGGGATACGCCTGACGGTACGCTGCGCGATGGCGATTAAGCTTGAGGACTTACACATTACGATCCTAGAAACCGGGTTTCTTTGCGTATTTCACGGGTGGGACCTGTCGCGCCACGAGCGCTAATAACGTTAAGCAGACGTTCTCGGCTGTTTTGTTGCCCGAATTTGCCATAATCTTGCGCTCGCAAACCCCAGTAAAACAAATAGCAAAACAACAGTAAATATCGGCACAAAGATCCCCAATACCGACAAAACAACCGCACCAACAGATTCAATCGTTGCTAGCAATGGATTGGCAATTCCTCCAGTTGTGCCAGTAGAAAACAAGCGGGTGATATTTGTCAGACTTTTCATAATCCCCGCCGAACCACCACCAGCAATGACTGCTACACTCCACTGCACCAAAGGATCGGTATGAGATAACAGGGAAGCTGTCATTACAGTGCCAGATAAAACGGCAATGGGTGTTACCAGAAAATCTAGTACGCGATCCACCCAGGGAATGTAGTAGCCTAAAACTTCAATTAAGGTGGCGATCGCAAACGCTGTCAGCGCCTCATAACTACCCATCCATTCAAATCCCGGTGCGAGGGTTAAATGCCCCGAAATCGCCGCAATACTCATCACCAAAGGCGGCACGAATATGCGAAAGCCACAGGCGGCACTCAAACTAATACCAATACAAATACCCAACAAAATATCCATAGTATTTTCTGATTCCCCCTCTCCTAGCAAGAGAGGGGATGAGGGGGAGCGGTTTCCACTTACACTTTGCCAAATTCCAAAGCGGATCTACATCCAACCCCCGACAGACTTGGATCAATTTTTCTTAAAGACTGCTGTTGCGCCGAGTTGGCGGGCGATCGCTTCTAGTATCTTTTGGTTTGCTAACAGCAACTGATCGTTTTGCTCAATAATACTGCCGTGGAGTGGTTCCGCTACTGGGATATTTATACGCAATGATGAAGCGATCGCCGACAAGATCAGTTTGTTTCCTAACAGCAGCAGGTGGTTTTGCGTCACCAAGTCGCTGCCACCTGCATTTGGTAAGCTCGGTATCAGAACTCCCAACTTTTTGGCGATGCCAATTAATATAGACCGAGTTTGCCAGATCAGCTGCTGCTTCACCTCAAGCTGATCGCTGTCTGCTGCAAATGGATGATTGCTGACTTGGATTCCTATTTTGGCGGCAATGTTTTCCAGAATCTGAGTATTTTGCCACAGTAGAACGCAATTTTTCCCGATTATTTCTTGCTCGTTAGCAAGGGCTGGCAGCGTTTTGTTTATACTGGTTTGAGCCAGCGCACCCCCCAAGCTCAACAACTCGGTCTTCAACAGACTCGCACCTACACCCGCTATTAATTGATTTGTTTTCATCGTATTGACCCTGGAAGTTTTATCTGCACCCAGCTGTTGCTTTCAGTTGTGCCGTCTATCTTTGGGAAGATAACAAGCTTATATCGAGCTATTTCGCTAATTTTGTCACATTTCTTGCTATATCAATCCAAAAATTGCCATATTTACCTGCAATTTTCGCAAGTCAAGTAGGAAATGTCATCACCAGCTCTATAGAAAGCAATAGACCCAAAGTTTGGCCCGCTTAGGCCCAATCCTTGGGTCTTCAAACTAGCTCAAATAACTTCAGGCTGGGTGCGATCTAAAACCTTGACTTTTTGACCTCAATGTGATAAAAACTATGCTTGATCGATATATTCACGGATGGCGCGCAGTTCGGAGGCAGAAGGCATCGAACCGGGGTGGACTTGTTTGAGCCAGTTGAGCGCTTCCCAAAGTTCGAGTTTATGATAGCGACACAGGTAGGCGATGCAGACGGTGGGCGATCGCTCAACTCCTGCCAAGCAGTGGACGAATATGGGCAAGCCGTTATCGACATGTTTGCGGACAATATCCACCGCTTGTGCGAGTTGCGCTGCGGTTAGATTTGCTGTATAATATCTATCCGGTAACACCAGACGCAAACATTGAAAATTCTCGGTAATATCGTCTGGCAAACTTCCTTCTGATTCCGCACACAGGGAAAGTACAACCTTGACGTTGCCTTTTAGCAGTTGTTCGGCGTCACCTGCTTGGGGTAACCCTCCTACGGCTAACTTTCCTGGAAGTACCCAACTTACAGTAGGCTGAGTTGGACGAGAAGGAGATTGGTCTTTAATGCCCAAAAATCGTTTAACTTGCCCGATCATTCGTTTCAGAAACTGTTTAATTTGCTTTAGTATAAGCTTCACTCAAACTTTCCGTTAGTCAGTAGGGGTACGGCATCTAAAATATCTTTGCTCTTGTAGATAACCTGCGATTGCGCCGTGCCCCTACATGAGAAAAATACTAGCTATTCTATGCTAGGACAAGTTTAAGGCATAATCTAAAAATGCCTCTGGCACTAGCTTTAATTCCCCAGAGGTAAAGCGTTTAAGTTCTACCCACATCGCCTTTTGCTGCTCCTCCCCATCAGTAAAATAAAATAATTGTTGCTGTTGATAAAATTTAGAGTCAGGCTTTGTCACACTGGTAAACTTGAATAATTTCATGACCTGGTTTACCGTTGTAGACAAACAAATTTTCCCAACAGCCCAAATAGCGAAGAATATTGGTTAACTCAGCTGGAATTTCTGCTTGAAATTCTCGCACTAAGGCGGCGTGACTGGTTTCGCCAAAATCAACGCCGCCGCCCAATGCTCGATAAAACGTTTGCTGCTTGATTGGGTCATATCCTTCGGATAAAAAGAGGCGATCGCCCCAGGGAATTAGCCCCAATGCCAGCCCGCGGATTTTAGCAGATTTGTCCATTTTTTACAAGCTAATTCTCGTAAATCTTCGCTTCGCGTCGCTGTTGAACGGGCCAGGACTCATTTTCACCGCCAACAAATACTTGCTTAATTGTGACGTATTCCTTGCTCAGTTGTTTGAGGGCGTTGATCAGGATATCGATAGCGATCGCATCGCTGGTTCCCAAGTCAAACCAGCAACGCCCCCAAGTCCCCTGATACTCAAAATCGCTCATATTGTGCATCAACGCCATTAAGGTATTTTCGGCTGCATCGTCGTCGTACTCCATGTAACTGATATCTAAACCTGTATCCTGAACCTGGAGATTTTCGGCGTTGAATGCTCCCAACTTGCCTAAGTAAAACCAGGAATCGAACACCTCCTCGACGTACTGTTTTTCTGCGTTGGAGGGAACCATATCGAACTCGATCCAAATCCAGAGGTCAAACGGATTAAATTCGCGGAACTGTACTTGCATAACGATCCACCCTCTAATCTAAAGCAGGTAAAAGGCTTGCGGCAGGCCCCCATCGACCCGCATTATCTCTAATTTGATCGCGCATCACGTCGCAATTGCGGTCTCGATCGTCGATGCGTCTTTGATTTCTGCAATGCTCGAAGAAAATTTGAGCGACTAAACCCTTGGGGAGTTGATTTGATTTGGTCAAAGCTGCCGCAAAATCAGCTTTAGCGGCATGGCGCTGGTCGGGAAGCTTATTTTTCTCTGCCTGTCTAACTAGAATTTGGGCTTTTAGATAGTGTAACTCTGGATTGTTCGGCGCTGCTTCTAAGGCGCGATCGACATGTTTGAGTGCCTCGTCATAGTTTTTCAGATCGCGGTAACCGACGGCAATACCTCGATTTGCCAGATAGGAGGGACTGGCTACCTCTAGACGCGCGATCGCGCCTGTCGGGTCGGAAAATGGTAAATTGACCGCAATCAGCAAATCCATCCACCCTTTAATTAAATTCAGTTCTGGATCTTGCGGCGCTTCTTTTTCCGCCGCATCCAAAAACCCATATACCTGCTGCAATTTGCCCAATGCTTTAGCCGCCCCCCGGACGCTTCCCTCTTCTTCCAGGATAGTAGCCGCCTCTAAACCGTGACTGACAGCAGTATAAAGATTACCCCGCACCGCGTCAGTTGTTTTGAGTCTTTCAGCGGTTTCCCCCGTTTTAATCGCGTAGGATTTGACAGTTTCCAACAAAGCGGTATCTTTTTTATTAGCTTGCCAGTCCGTATAAGCGATCGATGCCTGCATGGCATGAACTAAAGGTTCGTTTGGCTCGATGGCTTCCGCTTGTTGGAGCAGACCTTCTGCGGCCTCGCGATAGTTACCTTCAAGGAAGATAGCATTAAAAGCCTGTTGCGTTTTTTCCCCAATCGGACGGGGACTATTGGCGCGAAAAGGATCGCCTGCCAAACTTGGCAGAGAAAAGGCGCCTAACGTAATGGCAAAAGCACCTGCAAGAGCAGACAGCAGCCGTTTGGATCTAGGAACGCGGGAGATCATAACTTTGTTCCTGATAGCCTCAATTGAGAATGATGCCAAAGCTTTGGACAATTAGCTAGCTGTTCGACGCCTTTGATCGCAGCTAGTTCCGCCATGAGGGGAGATGGGGAGATGGGGAGATGGGGAGATGGGGAGATGGGGAGATGGGGAGATGGGGAGAATATACATTCAAATTCCCCTGGAGCACCTTTTGCTCACCTGCACCTTTTGCTCACCTGCCCCATGCCCAAACTCAACAAGTCTGCCACAATGGTTGCAGTAAGATGCGTTTTTTTGTCTTAATGCTCTATCTCCGAGACTTAACTTATCATCCACCAGCTACCCCCACAGCGATTTTAAAATCTATCAACTTGGAATTAGCACCCCAGCAGATGGGGCTTGTAATCGGCCCTAGCGGTTCGGGTAAAACAACTTTACTGGAAATTCTGGCAGGATTGAGCGAAAAAACATCCGGTAAGCTGTTCTGGCGCGATCAAGAACTGACTCCCGATCACTTGCAACAGCTAAGCGGGTTAGTGTTTCAGTTTCCCGAAAGGCATTTTTGCGGCGGCACTATTTTAGAAGAATTGCGGCTAGGACATCCAGAATTAGGTTCGGAACGAGTCAAAGAAGCTTTAACAGAAGTGGGACTAGCACACCTGCCATTGCAAACTTCACCCCATTCACTCAGTGGGGGACAACAGCGACGCCTGGGTGTAGCAGTACAACTGATTCGTCAGCCGCACTTATTGTTATTAGATGAACCCACGGCTGGGCTAGACTGGTCAATGCGGCGTCAGTTGGTAAATTTACTGGCGAAACTCAAGCATCACTGGAGTTTATTTGTAGTGACTCACGATGCTGGGGATTTACTCAGCATCGCAGATCGGTGCTGGTTATTAAACCACGGCGAACTAGAGTACGTCGATCCTGCTACCCTAGCCGCTAAACAAACTCAGCCACTTCCGGCTATTTGAAATGAATTCTCAACCAACTCAGAACGATTCCATGCTGCCTTTAATGGTCGATATTTGGCAGCAAACTTTAAATTGGCAACCCGATGAAAAACAGCAGCGGCAGTTCCAGCAACTGTACTCATTGATTGTGGCAGGGAACCGCCAGTTGAATTTAACTCGCATTACCGAACCCTTTGAGTTTTGGGAAAAACATCTCTGGGATTCTTTGCGGGGAATTGCACCCTTTCTGGGCAATACATTACCAATTCCCCATTCCCAATTCCCCATTCCCAATCCCCAAGTTATCGATATTGGAACGGGGGCTGGTTTTCCTGGGGTGCCTTGTGGGATTGCTCATCCCCATTGGCAAGTTACCCTGCTCGATTCTACCCGCAAAAAAATCGCTTTTCTCGATACTCTATTGGCTCAACTCGGCTTGTCAAATGCTACAACTTTGCTCGGTCGTTCCGAACAAATCAACCAACAATCCCAGTATCGAAAAACTTACGATCTGGCTTTAATTAGAGCGGTTGGTTCGGCCTCAGTTTGTGCTGAATATGCCTTACCTTTTCTGAAAAGTGGTGGTTTAGCTATCCTCTATCGAGGTCATTGGACAGATGAAGAAGCAGCCGATTTGCAACCTGTTATCGAGAAGCTTCGTGGTAAATTGGAATCAATTGAAGCATTTACTACTCCCCTGACTCAAAGCGTGCGTCACTGTCTGTATTTACGTAAACTGGGTTGATAATTATATCATGTCCGGTTGATTAACCTGAATTAGAAGTAGGGACACGGCAAGCGAGATATCTGCGAAAAACAGATAACGTTAATAGTAGGGACACGGCAAGCGATATATCTGCGAAAAACAGATAACGTTAATAGTAGGGACACGGCAAGCGATATATCTGCGAAAAACAGATAACGTTAATAGTAGGGACACGGCAAGCGATATATCTGCGAAAAACAGATAACGTTAATA
>NZ_BLAY01000174.1 GCF_020521235.1 Microseira wollei NIES-4236
TCTGGTGGGGTAGTAGTACCAGACGGGCAGGATGCCCATGGCACAAGAGTGATTTTTTCTGGTGGGGTAGTAGTACCAGACGGGCAGGATGCCCATGGCACAAGAGTGATTTTTTCTGGTGGGGTAGGCGTCTCGCCTGCCCCACAATTTGCTACAAAGGAGTTTTGCCAGAAGTCTAATAAACAACCGAAAAACCTGTTTCATTGCCTCAGTTTCCTCTATTAGTCCGTGGTGGTGCCGTACTCTGCTCGAAGAGAGCACCCTACGCCTACACCTGTTGCAAAAGTCAAATCCCATCATCCCATCACCGACTGTAGGGGCACGGCAATATAAATATTTTGGCAGAGAACAATATTATTGATGCCGTGCCCCTACTCTTCTAAATATTTTGGTAGAGACAACAATATGATTGATGCCGTGCCCCTACTAAATATGAAGGGCAGAAACAACAATATGATTGATGCCGTGCCCCTACTCTTCATGGCTGGCAGTTGGGAGTAGTTAACCAATTACTGTGGGACGTTTCCGTTGTTTCTGCGGTGAGAATTATATTGCCATTGGCGTCTTTATACCATCCTTGGGCTTCTACAATTGTTGTGGGTATATTGCTGTTTGTTTGTGCGCGAATGCTTCTTGTTTCTGAGTTTATTCCTACACTTTGACTTGCTTCTCTAATGCGCCAATCTTCCCATGCAACATCACCATTCAGGACTTCATTGGGTGGAGTTGGTAAGCCACCCCTTCCGGTGATGGTAAATTCACTTCCTTGGGCGGCTGTACAAAGATTTTGTTTGATTAATTGCGCTACATCCACTAATTCTGTTGGCAATTCTACCAGTCCTTTAGAGGGGTCAATTCCCTGCAATTGTATTGCCACTTCGCCACTCAATTGAGGCGAGGTTTGGGAAATGGCGGTCAGGTCACTACTAGACAGTGTAGCTGGGTCAAATTGGCTCAAATCGGTAGTGCCAATTAGGGTTTGTAATTGTTCGCGGGAGCGGAATTCTAGACCTAATAAAGCTTGGGTGGTGATGTTAATTCTACCCCCTCGTCCGGAAAAAGCATTGGCGGTGATATCGCTATTTTCATTGGGGATACTAACTACTAAGTTGCCATTAATTGTAATATTGCCGCCGTCTCCACCTTGACGATTCGTGCCTGCGGTTGTAGAGATGCGACTGTTGCGGCGCAGGAGTAGTAAATTAAATCCTTCTAGTGTAATATCGCCACCATTTCCTGATGTTGTGGTGGCGGCAATCGCTGCCAAATTATCTAACTCAATTGCGGATGCTTGGACTGTCAATTCACCCGCATCTCCTGTTCTCAAACCGCTAACGCTGACTTGCGCTCCATCCCGCACAATTAAGCGTCCAGTTGTAATTGTTAGGTCTCCTCCTTTGCCAGTACCAATGATAGTTCCTGCATCTTGTGTGTCCAAAGGACGACCTGTTTCGGCAACAATTCTGCTGGTTTGTACGCCTTTTCTAGAAGTACCAATTACTTCTACTAATTCGGGAGCATTTACAATGACGTCGCCTGCCGCACCCGTGCCAAAAGTAGAGGCTGATAATTCCGCCCCATCTCGGACAATTAATCGTTGGGTATTAATCCTCAAATTTCCTCCCCGTCCAATTCCCCGCGTCTGAACTGATACGCCACTAGATCGTTCTTCGCTGTTGGAAGTGCCAATCAGTTCCACAGATTCCGAAGCATTTATGGTGATGTTTCCTCCTTCATCTCTATCGATTGTTGAGGCAGAAATTTTGGCTCCATCTTGCACGATTAATTGCCTGGTATTAATCGTTAAATCCCCAGCTTCTCCCGCTCCTTGAGCGTCACTAGCGAGTTTACTTGGTCTTTCATTTTCTCGCGAACCCCCTCCTGGACGGTTGTCCGAATTGCCTCCACTTCCGGTTCCTGTTAGTTCTACTATATCGGCATTTATTGCGATCCCGCCGCTGTTTCCTCGACTATTTTCTCTAGCAGTTGTTGATATTTGCGCTCCATCTCGAATTATTAGGTGCGATGCTCGAATTGAGATTCCTTGTCCGTTTTGTTCTGCCAGTGTATCGGCGGTTATATCTGAGGTGTTGGTGAGGGCAACACGAGCGCCTTGTATCTGAATAAATCCACCCCCTTTACCGCTGACATTGACTCTGGCATTGTTGGCGATCGCAATATCAGAGCGTGCCACAGAATCGGGCATACTAAGACTTAAGATATTGCGATTAACTGTGAGTCCTACAGTCCCTTGTCCTGCGACTCCTGCTAATTCGATTCGCCCATTTGCAGCATTTAATCCCCCGCCATCAATCAGGATTTCTCCACCTAATAAAAGTAAGCTCCTACCTTCAGGAACTTGTAACCCAAATAAGCGTTCTGGTCTTCTTGAAATTTCTACTGTGGAGCGATTTTCAATCCGTCCGGCTGTTTGTTGATTGAATAAAAAGGCAGAAGGATTGACAGTCAGTAACGGCACAGATGTGGGATTAATAGCGCTGAAAAAACCGCGATCGCCAAATTGAATTGCACTCGCAGTACTCGCAGCAAACGAACCCCTGACATCGAGTCTGGCATTTTTCCCAAAAATAATACCATTGGGATTCAGCAGAAATAAATTGGCTGCACCGCTGACGCCCAACGTCCCTAAAATATTGGATAAATTAGTACCAGTAACGCGACTAAAAATATTTTCAATTCCAGTTGGATTGGCAAAATAAACTCGCTGTCCTTCACCCACATTAAATTGCTGAAAACTATGGAACAGATTAGCACCGCGAATTGCACCACCATCAATGCGATCGCCCGCACTTCCATTAATAGAAACATTCGGTGTAACAACAGAACTCTCTGCGCCTAAACTGGCATCAGGAGTAATCTGGGCGAGAGATTCAGTCTGATAGGATGCGATTGTCGCCCCAATCTGGACTAGCATCCAAATTGCTTTTGAGTTGTGCGATCGCCAACAGCGCTTCATCCTAATGCCCCCCTTCCTGCAACATAAATTTTACACCTTTTATCTTCTTTCCTTTCCTCTGGGTTCTCTCTACCTCTGTGGTTCGTTAATCTTATACTCTTTTCCTTACCAAAAATATAACTCCCCCACTAATCGCCAAAGCTAAAGCAGCCGGTACTATAGGTATCCAACCCCCTTGTAAACTCAAAATTATCCAACAACTTCCGAATAAAATAGCGATCGCAACTCCGCCTCGACTCGCAAAACCTCGTAACGAATTAGTGCCTTTGGCTAATATTGCTCCTATTAACGACCAACCCAAAATCCAGAAGGCTTCCACAGGTTTTGATAACCCCCAAATTAAAGCTCTCTTATCCAAAACTGCACTGAGAATTTGGCTCACCATATGCGCTTGAATTTCCACCCCTGTCATGGATTGAATTGAACCTTGAATATTACTGTATGGCGTGCGCCAATGAATATCGTTAAAACTCGGTGCTGTAGTTCCAATCAGAACAATACGATTTTTTACCAGGTCGGGATTAAATCGATTGCTGAGAACTTCTGCAAGTGTAAGGGTTGGGGCAATTTGGCGAGTAGCGCGGTAATTTAGCATAATTTGGTGACCCCTCGCATCTAGATTGTGATAGCCACCAGTGTCTTTTTCTAAAGGTTTAAATACAATCGATCCAAGTTGAAGGTAATTGTCGCGATTTATTTTAATTCTAATTCCCTCATTAGCGAGGTAATGAGTTGCTAGTTGCCAACTAAAAGAGTATTTACTTTGACAAGGAAGTGCCGAACTTACAGCCAGTGGATGACGGCGCAGAACTTCATCTGAATCTGACAAAACATTATTAAAACCTTGGCGAATAGGGGGAATTTCAGGGGGTGGATTAACTCCGGGGTTGCCGTAATGACAGATAGTAAAAAAGCGATCGCTCTTTCTCATCCAAGCTGCTAAAGCCTTGTAGCCATCTCCCACGGGGCGATCGCGATAAATATCCAAACCAATAACTCTAGGTTTATACGGTTCCAATTTAGCGATTAATTGAGCCAGAGAACGATCTGATAGCGAACTTCCTCCTCTTTCTTGGGCGGGTTGAGATTGCACATCTTCTTCTGTAATTGTTACTAATAAAATTCTGCGATCTGCTCCTTCATTCGGTCTTAATTGCATTAATAAATCGAAGGTTTGCAATTCCCAGGATTGTAACCAGCCAAGCGATCGCACTCCCATTGTCACGCCGGATGCGATCGCACTTGCAAAAACCACTTTTAGCCAAACCCTTCCCCACCTTTTTAACGGATTTATTTGCAATTCTACCCCGCGTTCTGTCACGGAGTATAAAGGAGTAATTTGATACACGGGTACGGGTTCTAAAATGCCTTTTAACTGCCGCATTCCCCCAGGAGTTGCATTTTTTTGCAATTCACTTTTTACCGCTTTGTAAGCATTTTCGGAAATACAAATTCCCCCCGGTGCTGCTTCTGATTGCAGGCGTGCCGCCATATTCACCCCATTCCCCATCACATCATTCCCACTGAAAAACACTTCTCCCAAATGGATGCCAATTCGATGCAGGAGAATATCGCTTTTTGGCAAGTTAGCGGCGGCTAAGGCTAAGGTTTTTTGAATTTCGATCGAGCAAGATATTGCTTTTTCTGCACTTGCAAAGTACATTAACAGCCCATCTCCTAAAGATTTAACAATCTGTCCTTCAAACTGCTGACAGATTTGTCTCATTATCTGAAAGTCTCGCTCGATTAACCTGAGTGTATTTCTTTCGTCTACTGCCATCTTTTTAGTAAAATATTCTACATTTGTAAATGCTATGGCAGCTAAAACTTTATTTTCTCCCAGATTGACCAGTAAAGTTAATGTTTTTGTTCCTTCATTGGTAGGGATAAGTAAGTCTGCTTCTTGTGCATAACTACAGGGAAGCGCATCGAGTTGTGCCGTTACCCAAGCGGAATTAAATATAGTTTTGTATAGCCGATTATAAGCAACTAAATCGCCTTTATTTTTAATAACTAAACCCGATAATCGCAATTCTAAATGTTCGTGACAGTTAGTTACAGTAATTTTTTCTTGCTGCAAAATATGTTGGTATAACAGCAGTAAATTCTTGCTACAACGAGCATTTCTGAGAATGCGATCGCGGATTGTTCTTAAATGCTCTGGTTCATCTTGGGATTCCCAATTTTCCGCGATTCGCTTTCGCACTAACTGCTCAATCCACGTTCTTTCATCATCGCTCCCATCTGCGCAAGAATTAACCGCTAACCAACAAAGTTTCTGGGTCAAAAACGGTTGCCCACCCGTCCAATTTAATATCTCTCTCAACACCGCTTCAGGATTGCTAATTTTTCCTTCAAATCCCTTGACTAAAACAGCGCTTTCGTGTAATTGAAATCCTTTCAATTCAATAGCTCGACCAATATTAAAGGGTGTAGAATTTTTGTCTTTAATTAAATCCGATGGCGTTGCAACTCCTAACAAAACAAAGGTTAGGCGTCTATAATCGGGTTTGATTGCACGTTTATCATAGCAGTTACGAATGAGAGCAAAAAATTCATCGGTGGGAAAGCTTAAACTTAAAACACTATCAATTTCATCGATAAAAATTACCAGGTTTTGACGCACCTGCGCTAACAGTACAGTTTCGATAAATTGTCCCAAGCGCTGCACGGGGGAAAGATCCTCGTGTTCGCGCAACCAATTGCGCCGATTCACTTCTAAATTGAAACCGCTGATTAACTCTTGAATTATCCCTCCATACCATTGCTGCGCTGTAATTTGTTGGCTACCAATCCCACTCAATTCAATTTCAGCACAAGCAATCCCTTGTGCTTGTAACTTGCTCATTGTCTGGATGCGGAGAGAAGATTTCCCCATTTGTCGAGAATTGAGAACGTAGCAATATTCCCCAGCTAATAATGCCTCATACAGGTCTAAATCTGCTTGTCGCACTACATAAGTAGGAGCATCAGCGGGTAAGCTTCCCCCGATTTGATAGTGATAGGTAATATCCCGTTCGACCTTCATTAAATATCCCCTAAGTTATTGCTGAAATACTGATAGTATAAATCGCAGCGAGGCTCTAAGCGATCGCCAGAAAGTTTCACCAATCCCATACTCTGCAACTGGTAAGCTTGGATGGGTTCTAGTTTTACAGTTTCGGGTGAAGTAAGGACTTTTTTAAACGCTGCTGTCAAATCTAAATTTGATTGCAGATTTAACCAGTATTTCCGCAAGTGACTGGCATAAATTCCCCGTTCTGTCGGCGCTTCTGCTAACAGTTGTTCCCTGGGGATCTCTGGATGATTTTTCAGGTAAGAAAACGCCCAATCTAATAGATAAGGATGCCCGCCCACTAATCCCATAAGTGGATCGATGAAACTTGTTTCGCCCCCTAATCCATGCTGTTTAGCAAGTTCTTGTACCTGTGGGCGATTAAATTCTGAAAGTTCAATCGGCAATCCAACATTAAATGGCGATTGATTAATGTTCAAGCGAATGTAAACATCTGTGGAATGCACGATAATTAACCGCAACTTTTTCCAGCGCGGGCGACTTCTAGCCTTTTCATACCAAGATCGCAACAATCCAAAAAAGTCTTCGTAAATTTCTGGATGGGGAAAGAGTAAATCTACGTTATCCAAACCGAGTGCAATCGGATTCTCTTCTTGCTGCAAAAGATACTCTTCAAAATAGGTAGTGCAACTCACTTTAGAACCCATATTTTCTTCATCCCAGTAATCTGCCAAATTCCCGGAAATTCCTAACTCTCGACTAACATTAATACAAAACCAGCGCAAAAATTTATCCAGATGGGTGAAATGGGTTTTTCTATCTGCAAGTTCAAAACTTAAATTAGCAGTTCGGTAACCTTGGGTTGCAACTTGTGCCAGAATTCTAGTCACGAGCAATGTTTTTCCCATCAGACTGGGTGCCTTGATGCGGATGAGAGAACCAGGTTGCAAGAGGGTTTCATAGCAGATCGTTTCGATCGGATCGCGCTCTACGTAGCGCTCAACAGCAGGAATTTCTTCCGGTTCGCCCTTGGTAAAATTGTGACCGATATCTGCAACTTTTTCCTCCTCTTTTGCAGAGTAAAGCGGAGAATTACCGGCTTCTATTTGCTTTTCCCAATATCGTTCTAAGGCTTGCTTAAAGTTACTTTTTTTCACCTTTTCCCCTAAAGCTTCTGACAAAAGCTTCCAAAGTTTGGGAGCAACATCTTGACTAATGTAACTGGTAGCGTATTGATGCTGGGCGGCAATTTCATCGTATTCTTGCCTCTGCCAAGCACCTTTTAAGACGATAACCTCAATATCGGTTAAGCTTCTGTTTAGCTTGAGAAATATGGCTTGGTTAGCTACATGAACTGCCTTATCCCAGTCAAGTTTCATACTAGCCTCTCCTCAAAATACAGCGATCGTAAAGACCCAATGCATAATCTTCTATATTGAACATCATCCTAGCGACTGTTTCACCCCAAGGATATTTCGCGTAATTTGTTAAAATAGAAAAAGTGCATCAAAGAGCGATCGCATCTTTCCCCCAATGGTCACAGATCGTCGCGCCAAAGTCCGTCAAGTCTTGTACATCACCCTGGTGCTGAATCTATTGGTGATGGCAATTAAAGCAGGAGTAGGATGGTGGACGGGTTCTCTCAGCTTACTCGCCGATGCGTTACACAGCTTCACAGATAGCGCCAATAATATCTTAGGACTGGTTGCCAATCACTTCGCTTCACCCCACCCAGACCGCGACCACCCCTACGGACACCAAAAGTTCGATGCCTTGGGTGCTTTGGGTATTGCGGCTTTCTTAGGTGTGGCCTGCTTTGAAATTATACAAGGTGCTATCGAACGAACCATCGCCGGTTTACAACACGGTTTGAAACCCATCACTATATCACCACCAGAACTGTGGATACTGCTAATTGTCCTGGGTATAAATATATTTGTCGCATTTTACGAGCGCCGCGTTGGTTTACAAGTGGGTAGCCCGATTCTGATTGCGGATGCTCAGCATACCATGAGCGATGTCTGGGTGACCATCACCGTACTGTTGGGATTGATTGGTGTATGGCAGGCGCGGGTGTTAAACTTGCCAGCACTCCAGTGGTTGGATGTAATTTTGTCTTTTCCAGTGGCGTTGTTGGTATTTCGCAGTGGTTGGAAGGTTTTAAAAGAAAATATACCCTGGTTGGTGGATCGAATGGCGATCGCGCCGGAAGCGATTCACGCGATCGCCCTGCAAGTTCCAGGCGTCCTCAACTGTCACGATATTGCTTCCCGTGGCGTTGTAGGGCGTCAGGTATTTATTGAAATGCACCTTGTGGTAGATGCCTTGGATGTGGAAACTGCCCACAAGATTACCGAAGAGGTAGAAGCGCGCTTGGAATCCCGGTACAGTCCAGTCAGAATTTTAATTCACGTCGAACCGCCCACTTACAAGTCTGACCGCATTACCTTCGATCCGCAGTCAAATTAAGGGGATTGATTCTCATTTTTTCCACAGACAAGCCTACTTTTCCACAGAATTTTGCCAGTTTTCCACAAAAAGTTAAGAAAAAGCTGATAAAAAGTTAAGAAAGAGAGATCCCATCGAGCGCCATCCGATCCGATTAGACTCCAAAAATATCTCGGTTTACTCCCTGGCAGATATGTAAAGTCAGCAGTTATATCATGTCCGTTAGCTTTGGTAGTGGACGGGACTTACGCAGGAAGAACCTAGAAACCGGGTTTCTGGGTTCCGGATGGGTGAGCGGCAGTCCTGTCTCGTTAAACCCGCCCCACCTTACTGACGCGGTGACGCTCGTGACACTCCTGACCCAGAGAAGTTTTAGCATGAGTAATTAAACTCATTAAACCCACATGCCGCACTCTGTACTGTCACATAGTTTTTTTCAGGATTGAGAGTCATCCAACGGTAACTTTTTCGACCGTTCGCTCCCTCAAATCGTCTTCACTATTGCCTATTGCCTGCTGCCTTTTTTAACCGAGCTGGACAAAAATCAGCGCAACTATGCGACAATGTGTTAAACGTTGTCGCCCCATCAGTTAGCCAACGATTTCATCTTTTCCATCAACGGTCTTGTTCAGAGGTGGTTTATGCGTAGACAGGCAAAATTAGAGAAAATCGCAGAATATTTGTTGTGGAATGTTAGATTTATCACGCTTGTCCCCATATTTTTTGGAATTTGCAGTGTTTTCACTTTAATTTTCCTCGGCAGCTTAGAAATTGTGCATGGAATGCAAGCATATTTCCATTTCCAGGAAGACGAAGCTAAATATAGCGCGGAAATGCTAAGCTCGATTATTAGTGGAGTTGACCACTATTTAATTGCGA
The DNA here is from genome assembly GCF_020521235.1 of Microseira wollei NIES-4236. GTDB lineage: Bacteria > Cyanobacteriota > Cyanobacteriia > Cyanobacteriales > Aerosakkonemataceae > Microseira > Microseira wollei. The sequence goes on from NZ_BLAY01000174.1 coordinate 9,321, forward strand.
TAGTTTTGCTTCTTTTCAGCTTTGGGATTTATGAGTTATTTATTTCTAAGATTGATATTGGACGAGCCAATCAAGATCTCCGCATTCTGGAAATTAGAACGTTAGAACAATTAAAGGATAAAATCCTCAAAGTCATTGTGATGGTGTTGGTAGTCAGTTTCTTTAAGGCAGTTTTGGAGATGAAGCCTACAACAACGGTAGATCTTCTCTATCTTTCTATCTCGATTCTGCTGATTGCTGCTAGTAGTTTCTTGATGACAAAATCCCATTATTCGCACCATTCTGCCGACGATGCTTCTCACTCTACACCCAAGACTTAACTGGAAAACAAAGTAGGGTTGGCACTGCCAACCCTGCTTGCTAGCTATTCCCACTCGATAGTTCCAGGCGGTTTGGAAGTGATATCGTAAACCACGCGGTTCACTCCAGACACTTCGTTAACGATGCGGGTAGAAATCGTTTCCAACAAATCGTAAGGCACTCGCGCCCAATCAGCGGTCATGCCATCTTCGCTCTTAACAAAGCGCAAAACAATCGGGTAAGCGTAGGTACGCCGATCCCCCATGACGCCAACGCTGCGAATGGGTAATAAAACCGCAAATGCTTGCCATAACTCGCTATACATCCCTTGACGGTTAATTTCTTGCCGCACGATCAAGTCAGCATCGCGCAGAATTTCTAACCTTTCTGCGGTGATTTCGCCGATAATGCGAATTGCGAGTCCTGGGCCTGGGAACGGATGGCGCTGTACAATTTCTTCTGGTAAGCCAACTGCTCGACCGAGTTTGCGGACTTCATCTTTAAATAGTTTCCGTAACGGTTCCACTAGCTTGAAGCGCAAGTCTTTGGGTAACCCGCCGACGTTGTGGTGGCTTTTAATTTTGACCGCGACTCGTTCTCCGGTTTGCGGATCGACGTTGGTATCTGCCGATTCAATTACATCGGGGTAGAGAGTGCCTTGGGCGAGATAATCAAAAGGACCGAGGCGTCTTGATTCTTCTTCAAACACCTGAATGAATTCGTGACCGATGCGGCGGCGTTTTTCTTCCGGATCGGTGATGCCACTGAGTTGATTGAGGAAGCGATCCCGTGCATTTACATACTCTACCGGAATGTGAAATTGCTCGGAGAACAGCTTCAATAACCGTTCGGGTTCGTATTTCCGCATGAACCCCTGATCGATAAACATGCAAGTCAGCTGATCTCCGATCGCCTTGTGGAGCAAGAACGCTAGGGTAGAAGAATCCACCCCACCGGAAAGCGCTAGCAGCACCCGTTTATCGCCGACTTTGGCGCGAATTTCGCGTATTGATTCTTCCACAAACGCCGCCGTCGTCCAAGTGGGTTCGCAGTCGCAGATATGGTAGACAAAATTGCGGATTAGTGCTTGTCCGCCGATGGAGTGGACGACTTCTGGGTGGAATTGGACGCCGTAGAGCTTTTTGCTATGGTGAGCGATCGCGGCACAAGGGGTATTTTCCGTATGTGCCAGGATCTCAAACCCTTCCGGCAGTTTGTGACAAGAATCTCCATGACTCATCCACATCGTGGTGCCATTTTCCACGTTGGTCAGCAAGTCTGTCGGATCGTCTATAAATAAAGATGCCTTGCCATATTCTGCTCGTTTCGCACGCGCCACTTCGCCGCCCAACTGTTGCACCATCAGCTGCATTCCGTAGCATACCCCCAGGATGGGAATGCCCAATTGCCATATTTCTGGGTCGCATTTCGGCGCTCCCTTGTCGTACACAGAGTTGGGGCCGCCAGAGAGTATAATTCCCTTGGGATTTAGCTGCCTCAACTGTTCGGCACTGGTGCGATAGGAAATCACTTCGGAATAAACTTGCGTCTCGCGAATTCGGCGAGCGATTAATTCAGAATATTGGGACCCGAAGTCCAGAATTACAATCATCTGGCGGTTCAAGACGCCCAAAGAATCAGAGGTTAGGGGTTGAGAGGTTTGGAGTGTCACGGATCGATCCCTGAATGCGATTTGGCTAGATGGACAGATAAGTGACTGCCCTTGTGGCAGTGGCGGAAAAAACTATCTTAATCGCCTTTATTAAAAAAGTTAATCAACTACATTGATAAAATTTTAGGTAAATTCTTTTAAATTTAGCACAATTGCTGGATTAGCGCAGCACACTTCGTGGGTTTTGAGCATAATTGGAGTGGGAGCGATTTTAGTCACTAGGGAGGAAGTGTCCCCTGCCTGCTTGTCTACCTTGTGACAGAAAACACAGCACCCTTGTGACGGTTCGCAAACCTGTTTTGGTGATGTTATTCCACCATAATTTAAAGCGTTACCTGTTAGGCGAGGCTCAAAGCTCTAGCCTTGCTTTCTTTTTTGGCAGCACGTCTTGGAGATGGCAATGAAAAACCTCGCACACTCAATTTTCACTTCTTCTTTGAACACCAGCACAATGGAAGATCGACGACCCCGCACCGTTGTCCTCAGACCGAATGGTCGTCTTGATGCTGTGAGCAGCCCAGCCTTCACAAAGGCGCTGCAACAAGCCCTGGAATTAACAGCCGAGACAGTGGTGGTGGATCTACTCTGGGTAGAATCAGTGGAAACAGAAGGAATTGCCTGTCTGATTGCTGGGCTTAAACGCGCTTCCGGGTTGGGCAAAACCCTGTCGCTGCGATTTATGGATGTGGCAACCCAAGCAGCGGTGCAGGCAGCCAGCGATCGCCAGTATATTTAGTTATTGCCCGACAAAACTTTCTCAAATCAAGCATTTCGCTCCCTTTGACCTTTGCTTCCTGCAACTGCGGCTCTGAGGCGGAGCCTAACCTGTCTACAGGGGTAAATTCCGCGCTTGCCGCACGTACTTGGTCTTAATATTATCCCCTGCATTTTTACTTAAGTAAATGCCGCTAATTATTTCTTAACAATTCCTTCTGGCTTGGGGTGGGGCGGCACTCACTTAAGTAGACCCTGGCAAAAGCGAATAGCAATACGCGCTGATGAGAGTATAGGTGCGTAGGTGCGTTCGCGCCAGCTAGGGTATGCATATCGCTATCAGTACAATCGAGTGTCGGGGCACGGCATCAATAATATTGTTGTCTTTGCGCTTCATATTTCTGGCGGTGCCCCTACAACTCCCGGTATGCCGTGGGATGAATTGCGGCTTTAGCTAATGGGAATTTGCCGACACAAAATACCGATCATTTTGCCTGGTTTGCCAGTGGGTAGCAGACGACTCCAGGCGCTAACCTCGGCGAAACCTCTTTTGTAGAGATGCAGAATTGTCCTGTTGATCGCTTGGGGAGAAGCAATCAGCAGCATTTCGATCGGTTCTCGTCCAGGGGAAGGTTCGCCGTCGGTGTTGCAGGCGTATTTTGGCGTAGGGATTCCGCCATCGTCTGGGATAAAGTCAAAGGACATAGAGGTTTACCTCGTTGTTGATAACAATGTTGGCTGACTAATCAGCGTTTTGATTGTATTAATCAACGCTGAGAAGCAGTCTTAAAACAATTTTGCCCTAACTTGCTGATGTGGGATTATCAATCAACATTTTTCAGCCAATATATCAACATTTAATCCAGGGAATTTCTTTGAGATAATGACAGAACACGTTGATTAGTAAGTGAACATTTACTTAGTTAGTTTGTTCTGTCAAAATGAGGGGCATGGGAAGAGCAGGATTTGCCCTCAAACAGGCATTAAAAACCTATCGGATTCGCCAAAACAAGTTGGCAGCGAGTTTAGGCGTCGATCGTTCTATTGTTTTTCGTTGGTTTCACGAGCAAACAGAACCGAATGGCGAGACGATTGTAGAAATAGTCAAAGCTTTGAAGGGAATTGAACCTGTGGCTGCTAAGAAGTTTGTGGAACTGTACTTATGGGAATTAGTCAAGGATGTGGAGGAGGATGGAAGAGTTGCGATCGCATTACCTTTATAGCGGATTGCTTTTCGAGTCAGGCACAGCCTTTTGGCGCAAGGCAAGTGTAGCGGCAGCAAAAATGGCAGCGCGCTTGACAAACAAAGGCGTACCATCAACGGCTGCTTTCCCGCTATAAACGGCGGGTTGACCATTTCCCCTGTAAGCACCCGCAACACCAGGGGGTGACCCTCACAAGTTGCCCCAATTCGCTCTAGATAGTATCGCATCTGACAGTTGCGTAATTCATGAAGATTTTTATCAACTTTATGCGCTACCATCCCCATGAGGGACAATTATCGCGTAGTGATTCTGCTTTCTAGGTAAAATCAGTCAAAATTGGGGTACTGGAAAGATGGAAAGAATTTGTTGGCGAATGGCGGCATTAAAGGCAAATTCTACAGCTTTGACCTTTTTGCTATTTCCAATCCTGACAGTAGCGATTGGCACATTATCCACACCAGCTAATGCCCAATCTATTATTCCAGCACCAGATGGCACGGAGACTATTGTCACACCAGAGGGGAATCGAATTGATATTACAGGCGGACAGAGATCCAGAGATGGTGTCAATTTATTCCACAGCTTCACTAGATTTGGCTTGAGTGCTGAACAAATCGCTAATTTTTTATCTCAGCCCGATATCCAGAATATCTTGGCGCGGATTAACGGGGGAGAAGCTTCGTTTATTAATGGCCTCATCCAAGTTACTGGTGGCAATTCTAACCTGTTCTTGATTAACCCGGCTGGGATTATTTTTGGTTCTAATGCTAGCTTGAACGTCCCCGCTTCTTTTATTGCCACTACTGCTAACGGTATCGGTTTTAACAACAATTGGTTTAATGCCATTGGTAACAATAACTACGCCGATTTAGTCGGGAAGCCGAATGCTTTTGCCTTCACGATGAGTCAGGCAGGAGCAATTGTCAATGCTGCTCATTTAGGGGTGGGGATGGGTCAAGATTTAACCTTACTAGCTGGGACGGTTGTTAATACGGGAACGCTATCAGCACCTAGTGGCAATATCACCTTGGCAGCTGTACCAGGAGAAAGCATCGTGCGTTTATCCCAGCCAGGATTTGTACTGAATTTGGAGATTCAACCCCTAACAACTGCTGGAAATCAACCGCAGAATTGGACGTTGCCGATATTATCTTTACCGCAATTGTTGACTGGGGGAAATGGAGGTCATGCAACGGGAGTGACGGTTAATCCGGATGGTAGCGTGCAATTAACGGGTTCTGGAATTCGGATACCGACAGAAGGAAAGACGACTATAGTATCTGGCAGTATCAACGTATCGGGACAAACTGGCGGTAGGGTAAATGTTTTAGGCGATAAAGTTGGGCTTGTTAGTGCCAATATCAACGCTTCTGGGACAAATGGTGGGGGTAATGTATTAATTGGCGGCGATTTTCAAGGTAAAGGTACGGTACCGAATGCGTTACAAACGTTTGTTAGTAGCGACTCGGTAATTGCTGCGGATGCACTGCTTAATGGGAATGGGGGAAGAGTTATAGTTTGGGCTTCGGAGATTGCCAACATACATGGAACGCTGACAGCACGGGGAGGAACTGTTTTCGGGAATGGCGGGTTGATTGAAACCTCTGGTAGGCAATATCTCAATGTCACCAGTACGCCTAACGCGATCGCTTCTAATGGTACAGGTGGTACTTGGCTGATCGATCCAATTAATATCACCATTGTGAATGGTGGTGGCGGTGCAATTGGTACGAACACCGTCGATGTTGCTAACATTAACACCGCGCTCAATAGTGGCACCAACGTCACTATCGCAACGAATATCGGTGGCAGCGAATCGGGCAATATCACTCAGAATAATGATGCACCAATCGACAAGACAGCAGGTAGAGATGCTACTCTCACATTGCAGGCAGAAAACAACATCACCCTCAATGCCAACATTACTTCCAGTAGCGGCAAGCTGAATGTGGAACTGTTTGCTGACAATGACAAAGCGCAAGGCGGCGCTATCATCATCAACAATGCCACGATTAATACAAATGGTGGCAATTTCACAGCAAATGGCGCGGGAGATAACACCCGCGAGATTACCTTTCCCATAGGCATCACTCTCAACAACAGCACGATTAACGCCAATGGTGGCAATATTGAGCTGACTGGTACGGGTGCAGAAGGTAAAGACAGCCGTGGCATTTATCTTGACAACGGCGCGGTGTTGTCAACTCAAGAATCGGGAACTATTACTCTCAAAGGCACTAGCGGTGGCGGAACTGGAATTGATAGTAATTATGGCCTATTAATTTTGGGAAGTTCTAGGATTTCTTCGGTGAATGGAGATATAGAACTGACTGGTACTGGTAATGGCGCTGGAAACAGCACTTACGGTATTTTGCTGAGTGAAAATAGCACTGTAAAAGCAACTGGAACTGGGAATATTACTCTGACTGGCAATAATAACGCGACGGGTGGCAATAACGACGGCATTGCGATTACCAAAGGCGGCGAGGTGGTATCCACAGGAACTGGGAATATTACTCTAGATGGCAATGGCGGAAAAGGAGCAGGTTTGAATTATGGGATAATTCTGGAAGCCACAAGCTCTAGGGTGGCTGCGGCAAATGGAAATATCCGCCTAACTGGAACTGGTGGGGGGACTGGAGATAACAATCACGGCATTTTTCTCCAAAATGGCGGCGTGGTGGAATCGACGGGAAAGGGAAGCATTACCCTCACAGGAACTGGTAGTGCTGCGGGGAAAGATAGTAATGATGGGATAAGAATTGAAGGTGCAAATTCCAGGGTGACTGCCGTTGATGGCAATATCAACATGAGTGGAACAGGTAACGGGACTGGTAACGAAAATCGCGGCATTTATCTTGTCAATAGCGGTGCAGTGGAATCTCAAGGAAAGGGGATTGTTAATCTAACGGGGACTGGCAGTGTTGCTGGGATAGATAATAATGATGGGATAAGAATTGAAGGTGCAAATTCCAGGGTGACTGGGGTTGATGGTAATATCAACCTGACTGGAACAGGTAATGGGACTGGCGTCTCTATCAACGAGGGAATTGAGATTTTCGACTTTGGCGCAATCGCATCCACTGGGAAGGGATCGATTACCCTGACTGGCGTTGGTGCCAGTGGTGCAGAAGGGATTCGCTTGAATGGCGGGTTGATTAACCCGACTGGAACCGGCAGTGGTACTGTTACCTTAATAACTGATGAAATTAACATCCCCGCAACGCCGAATCCTGATACTTCTGCCACTACGAAAATTGGAGGTAGTGGTAGCTTTGAGTTGCAACCGCTAAATCCTGGTTTGGGTATTACCGTTGGTGGTAGCTTCAGTCGCCCCGACGCTGAACCCGACGCAGACCCACGCTTAAATTTTGATAGCAACGAACTCGCCACTTTGCAAGATGGGTTCGAGCGAATTATTATTGGACGGGAAAATGGCAGTGGTGCGATCGCTATTGACAGCGCCGGTGTCACGTTCAATCGTCCAGTCACGATTGTGTCGGGTAATGGTGAGATCGCTGTCAATGGACAAATTATCGCCAAAGGTAACGCCTCGATTACCCTCAAAGCTGCCACAACTACCCTGAATGCAGGCATCACTACAACAAACCAGAATATTCTGATCGAGGGTAGTGTTTTACTGGGCGCAGATGTCATTCTTAGCACTGGTTCTGGTGCTGGCGACATCACGCTTTCTGGCGCAATTGACGGCGCAAGTCTGCTCAATATTGACGCTGGCACTGGGAATGTAACATTTAACGGTGCCATTGGCAGTAATAGTCCCCCAAGCAGTCTAATTATTGATGGGCAGAATGTGAATATTACCTCGCCTACAACTGTTGCTGGCAATATCGACATTGATGCCACGGGTACGCTTAATTTAAACAATACAGTAACTACCACCAATAACGGCAGCGTCACTATTACTAATGCAAAAGACCTGACTTTAGCGGCAGATAACTTCAAGCTTGATGGCGCTTTTACCCAAGATGGTCAAGGTACTGTCTTGATTGCAGGGAATTTGAATACTACCAACGACGACATCAAGTTTAGCGCTCCAGTTACCTTGACAGGTAAGACTATATTCAATCCGGGAACTGGTGCGATCGCTTTCAATTCCAGTTTGACGGCAGGTAGTAATCCCCTGACTCTAAAAGCAGGCGAAATTGATTTTACAGGACCAGTTACTGGTAGCAATACTCTGGTGCTTGAACCAGCAACGCCAGAACAAAATATTGCCATTGGTGGTTCTATCCCAGGTGCATTGAATCTCACAGCGGCAGAAATAGCCGCTATCCAAGATGGCTTTAGCTCGATTACCATCGGACGAGATAATGGCAGCGGTATCATTACATTATCCAACCCGATTTCTGTCAGCGATCCATTAACAATTCAGTCACCATTAGGCTCTATTTTAGTCAATGGTGCGCTCGCAGGAAACGATAACGCCTCTATTACCTTGAATGGCAATACAACTTTAAACGCAGACATTACCACCGCTGACCAAAATCTCACTATCAACGGCAATAGCACCCTTGGTAATAATATCACCCTCAGTACGGGTGCGACAGGCGGCGGCGATCTTGCACTCAATGGTACGGTTGATGGCAATAATAATCTCGCCTTAGAAACAGGCACGGGCAATATTATTTTAAATGGCGCAGTTGGCAGTAATACCCGCTTGGGTAACTTTACAATTAACAGTGCTGGCAACGTACAAACTCAGTCTATTACATCTGCCAGTATTGCTCAAATTGCAGGCAATGGCACGACTAGCTTGGGAAGCTTAAATACTAACACTGCCGCAGGAATCGCGCTAACAGGTAATATTTTTAACCTCAACGGAGATATCAACGCGACTAATAGTGGTGGGTTGACAATAAATAATAATAGTTCCCTCAATATCCCTGCTACAAGAAACATTAACTTGGATGGTGCGTTCAATCAGATTGGTACGGGAGGAGTCTTTACAGCGGGAAATATTACTACCACCAACGATGATATTCGCTTTAATGGCCCGGTAACGCTGACTGGAAATGCTACCTTTAATCCTGGATTTGCTGCGATCGCTTTCAATTCCACCCTGAATGCTCAAAGCAACCCCCTCACCCTTACCGCTAGCGAAATAGACTTTGGCGGCACTGTTTCCGGTACAAATATCCTCGTACTGCAACCCGCAAATCAGGAGCAAAATATTACCATTGCAGGTTCTATTCCCGGTGCTTTAAATCTTACCGCCGCTGAAATTGCTAATCTGCAAGATGGTTTCAGTTCAATTGCTATTGGACGGTCAGATGGTAAGGGGACGATTACTGTTAATACTGCTACATTTAATGACCCAATAATTATTCGAGGGGGGTTGGGTGCGATAGCACTCAACGGCACAATTATAGGTACGGGTAACGCTTCGATTACTCTGGATGCCGCAACAACAACCCTCAACGCCAACATTACCACAGCCAATCAAAATATTACCGTAGGGCGCAATGTGGTGCTGGGTTCAGATGTTACTTTAACTGGTGGCGATATTATCTTTAACGGCCCGGTAAACGGCACTAGAAGGCTAATTTTAAATGCTGATGGTAGCATTCAATTTAGCGCGGGTGCTGGGTTAGAAACGCCGCTATCTGGGTTAGAAATTAGTCGCGCTCAAACTATCTTTATCGCCAAAGGTATCGCTACTGCTAACAGCGACCTCACGTTTAATAGTCCGATTGTTCTTACAGAAAATACTAGCTTTAGTACGGGTGCGGTCAACGCAAATATTAACTTTAACAGTTCTATTAATAGTGAAGCGAATGAAGCTAATAGCTTGATTGCCACAACTGGCGGCGATATTCGTGCGGGGGATATTACCACGAATGGTGGTGCGATCGCATTAACCAGTCGCACCAGAACCGTGCAAACTGGTAACCTAAATTCTTCAGGAGTAACAAGCGGGGGAACCATTACTGTTTCTGCTTTTGACAGCATTACCACAGGCGCTATCAACTCTAGTTCTACTACTGGTAATGCTGGTAACGTCACCCTTGACCCGGAAAATGATATTCAAGTTGTTTCTATCAATGCCCAAGGTGGTAATGCAGGCAGTGGGGGAATTGTTGATATTACAACCGAGCGATTTTTCCGCGCCACTGGTACTTTTACTGATAGAACTGGTATAAATTCAAGCATTTCTACGGCTGGTGGAGCGGGGAACGGTTCGGTGACAATTCGGCATGATGGGGGCGATCGAAGAACGACTTTTAATGTGGGAAATGCCAGCATTAACGGAACAGCAGGAGCGATTACGACGGGGGCGGAAAACTCTATTTTGCCCCTGAGAATTTTTCCGGGCAGATACACCCAAGGGATTATTCAAATTATTACTTCAGACCGGCTAGTTATTGAGCTTTACGGCTCAACAATAAAGCGGGAAAATCCCCCACCACAGGAAGAAATTGGTCAAATTCCTCGCGTGCTAATCGATGCAGTTGTGGGGGTTTTGGAAGAAACTTTCACGCGGCAGTATGAATCATATTTCGGGCGAACTCCCCCAATTTTTATCAAAACTATAGAAGAAATTCGCGCACAACTTCGAGAAGCCGAAAAAGCAACTGGGGTGAAAACAGCGCTGGTGTATATCGCTTTTGGTCGCGGAGAGTTGGGAATAGAAGCGCTACTAGCCTCCCAACAATTGGTGCAAATGGGATTAGAAGAAACGGCTCTCAAGCAGATAATTTCGCAATTAGTACACCAGAAGCCAAGCGTTCGCGTCAGCGTGCCGGAGGCATATCGCGACCCCATAGAATTAATATTGGTGATGGCAGAAGGGGAACCGATTCGCCATCGAGTTGAGGGAGTGACGCGATCGCAAATTATAGCCGTAGCTAGGGAATTGCAGATTGAAGTGACCGATCCGGCAAACATTAACACAACCAGCTATTTACCTCCGGCACAGCAACTCTATCAGTGGTTGATTGCACCATTAGAAACCGAGTTGCAACGGCGAGGCATTGACAATCTGGTGTTTATTCCGGATATTGGTTTGCGATCGCTACCTTTCGCTACCCTGCACAACGGTCAGCAATTTATTGTGGAGAAATATAGCGTTTCTCTCATGCCGAGTTTCAGCTTAACTAATCCCCGTTACGTTAACCTGAAAAATGCTTTTGTCTTGGCAATGGGTGCATCGCAATTTACTAACTTATCTCCCTTACCAGCCGTCCCAGTAGAATTGAATACTATTACACCGCAACTGTGGCCTGGAAATAGTTTTCTCAACCAAGCTTTCACTTTAGATAATCTCAAATTGCAGCGAGATAGACGATCTTTTAGCATCGTACACCTGGCAACTCATGCCGAATTTCGGCCTGGAAACCCCAGCAATTCTTATATCCAATTTTGGGATACCCAACTGGGATTAGACCAAGTGAAATCAATGAAATGGAATGACCCTCCCGTCGATTTATTAGTGTTAAGTGCCTGTCGTACGGCTTTAGGAAGTGAAGAAGTGGAATTGGGATTTGCCGGACTCGCCATGCAGGCGGGAGTACAATCGGCAATAGCCAGTTTATGGTATGTGTCAGATGAAGGCACTTTGGGACTGATGACAGAATTTTACGAACAATTAAAAACGGCTACGATTCGTGCAGAAGCACTGAGACAAGCACAAGTTGCGATGATTCGGAAACAGGTTTATTTAGAAGCAGGAAACTTATATGGCCCTGGGACATGGGGTATTCCTTTGCCAGTACAACTGCGTCAATTGGGGGATAAAGATTTATCTCATCCCTACTATTGGGCGGCTTTTACTATGATTGGAAATCCTTGGTGATTGGGAATTGCTAATTGCTAATTGGGAATTGCTAATTGCTAATTGCTAATTGCTAATAGGAGGCTCCCAGTAAATGTAGGGTGCGTTAGTGTTAACGTAACGCACCAACAAGGGGAGTTAATAAAATCAGGACTTACCCAGGACGAGGTGATCGCCAAAGTTGCGACCTAGATCTCTAGTAAATGTAGGGTGCGTTAGTGTTAACGTAACGCACCAACAAGGGGAGTTAATAAAATCAGGACTTACGCACAACTAGGTCATCACCAAAGTTGTGACCTAGATCTCTAGTAAATGTAGGGTGCGTTAGTGTTAACGTAACGCACCAACAAGGGGAGTTAATAAAATCAGGACTTACGCACAACTAGGTCATCACCAAAGTTGTGACCTAGATCTCTAGTAA
>NZ_BLAY01000175.1 GCF_020521235.1 Microseira wollei NIES-4236
TGGAACTTATAACCAGGTTTTAGCTGGTCTTGTAACCATGATTAACAACCCATCACCTTGGTTGATGAAGCATTAAGCCCCCCCATCCCCTTTGCTCCCCCATCCCCTTTGCCCCCCCAGCCCCCCCATCCCCTTTGCTCCCCCCACTCCCCCCACTCCCCCCACTTTTATCTCGACGGATATCGCTCAACAGGCGCAACAAATAGTAGATGAATATTCAGTTGAACAGATAACTGAATATTTAGATGCGACCCATCGCGCTCAACAAGCAGCTGTACGAACGGGTACTTCAGTATTGTTAGCGACTAACCCAAAAACGCGGCGCGACGTGCAAGAATAGGGATTAACCGCACTCTTGAACTAAATGCGCTCGCTTAAATCACAGAGGTAACATGGCTGATATCGTTCAACTTTCATCAAGTCGATTTGTTAACCTTGATGCCATGGGTGACTTGATAGTTAAGGAAGATGAAGAAGTCATCACCGTTTACTGGCGCGACGGTGAAGATAGTTGGGACGTTTTTAATGACGAAGAAGCGGAAAAGTTGATGCAAGTTTTAAAATTTTACTCGCGGGGTAATGTCATAAACATGTGCCGCCTGTGTCACATGTCGGTCGAGGAAGAGCAAGCTCTTGTCCGCCTGACGAGTTAGACTGACCCACTGGGGAAATTCTCCTGATTAAGGGGAGTCGCAAATTGGGTTCCTCAATTCGCCTGAGGGGTTTCTCAGAGAAGTAAGCTGAGGCTTTTACTGCTTCACAAGCTCTTCATTTTACCATTTCACAATCCCCTTCACATTGAATCAAGCTTACCGGCTTTTGGGGATTCGTAGGCTCATGATTGTGAGCTGACCAAAACTGTAATTGCTGGATTGGATGTGGGGAAAAACAGTTCCTGCCTCTGAGCATGGAACGCTGATTCTCCTATATCAAACCCCAAAGAGTTTTTCGATTAATCAGCCGAATTTATTTGCTTAAACCCCGATGTTAATAGCGTCAAAATTGGAGCGCTTAAACCTTGTGATGGTCAATTAATTGTATTTTTAGAACCGACGGGTTCTGACTCGCGAGTCTGGGTTAATCACCTGAGAGACGCGGGTATAGAAGTACACTTAGTACCTCACAACTTGGTTAGTTCATCGCGCCTTGCTCTGTGTAAATGGAACGATAAAGACGACTTTCACGACGCCGTTGTCTTGTTATTTTTAGCGCAGAAATGGTTGAGAGACCCAAATTCAGTACAATTAATTAGGCACAAAGAGCCGATTATTAAACAGCTTAACGACCTCTACTTAGATGGGGAAAGCTGCAACAAAGTCCTGCATCAATTAATCAACCGCGCGCGTCAAAAGTTACACGTAGAAGCACTAGAATTAGACGATATTGACTCTCGCCCCACTAAAAATGGAGAAGCATCTCCTTTTTGGGGATGGATTGCCGGTGCGGTAGTGTCGTTGAGGTCGGCGGCGAGATATGCTAAGCGTTTAGCTCAATCGATTCGGTTAGCGGCGAAAAATGGTTTTTCTAAGCAATTGATTTCCTAAGCTAAATCAATAGTTGAGTGGCAGTTGCGGCGATACCAGATTGATTGTCGAATTCGGGGAATACTACCGCAGCCAAAATTTGCTCGTTACATTCGCATCTTTAAACAATTTGGTGCTGGTACTGACACCCAAGCAATTTGGTTAGTTCAGATTTTTCCGGTTGAGCAATTTTTAGGTGATGATGGACAACCGATAATCAAAATTAAGCGTCGGGGGACAAAAAGCGGTAAACCAAACCTAGCGCATATCTCGTGCCGAAAATTTCATTCTGCAATGGGTATGGCTCCAAACCGGAACGAAGTTCAGGAGAGAAAAAGGGAGAATTTATTAGCGGTTCTGGTGCTTGCAGAATGGCATTGTGGCGATTGGTTGGTTCACATGAAAGTAGAAACCAACTCGCCCCAGAGCCTGAGAAATAAATTTGGCAGAATATTGCGACAGTTTCTCGAGCAAGACAAGAATCATCGCGACGAACTGATGCATGGACTGCCAAAAAACCAACTTCTATAGCTGAAATTGCGGAGAAGTTGGCGAAAAAAATGTCGATTCATACCCGAATCGACTCCCCTAATCAGGATGGTCTTTTTACGGAATGTCAACAACATTCACGGAAGGAGCCGTTCCGGCGGGCGGTAAAAAGACAGAATCATCATCCTTTCGCCAGCAAGTAAGCGCGTCCTCAAGCAGGTGGCTGATTACCCCTGAGAGCGGTGAGCCCCATAGCTAGGAAAGTCCAGCCAGATAGCTGTCCCTCCCAGTTCAGGGCGAAAAGCTTTCCCCAACTCCTAGCCTGAATCCGGGCATCTTTAGAGCGCGGAGTGGCTCAACTTCCCGGAATTGACCATCCGGGCGTCAATCATCGCATTAAAGGCAGTTTCCCCTAAAATGCGGTGAGCCGCCGTCGTCGGATGAATCCCATCCCAGAACAAAAACTGGTCTGGATTATCACAAGCACGAGATCCAGAGAAACAGGCAGCGATCGTATTGGTCAAGCCAAAGGCTTTGGGATTCGATCTGGCTTCTCGATAAAGCGCATCAGCATCGAGAGTGGCAATTTCCAGGTCAGAATGCTTCTGCGTGAGTACTTTAAGCGATCGCCTCAAGCTTTGGTTATGTGTCCCGGTTAAAGCGCTGAGGCTGGCAGAATTGGCACTGGTTCGCCTTGCGGGTAACTGTCCCAAATCGGGCAAATTTGCTACCAGTATTTTTTTCGCACCCACATCAGCGAGGGCAGCGATCGCTTGCGTCACATTTTGCACGGGAACCGTTGCATTGCTTACGCCTTGCAAATAGTCATTCGCCCCTGCCCACAACAGGTACAGCGCATCTGGATTAATCTTGGGATGGGTCTGTATAAACGATTGCACCTGCGTCAGCAAACTAGGTACGTAACCGTTGCTGTTGCTTCCGGTCGTCGCGCCTCCCCAGGCAAAATTGTTGCTGGGAGGGGAGGAGAGATCGAGGCGATCGCTAAGGTATTCCACCCAAACTCGACCATTCGAGTAACGCCCCTGATAGTAGCTTGGATTGGGTGGATACATCCCACCTGTAGTGCGGAAGACGTTTCCTACATCAGAAAGGCTATCGCCAAAGACATAGAGATCTGCGATCGCATGAGCATTGCGAATCGATGATGTCAATACAACCATGAAAAAAACCAGGAGCGTGAGTCCTGCTGCTAAAAACCAGTTTTTTGCTTTCATCAAACTCTTCTGCAAACCGTTATTAATGGTTCTAGTTTTGAGCAGAGATTGAGCCTGCAATCAGATCGCTTCTCCAAGCTAACAAGCCGACTTAAGCACTGGTGAGCAAAACCGAAGAAAAAAAGGTGCGGATTTTGCCAATCGTCGCCAAGTTCTACAATGTAGGGTGCATCCTTAGCCGTGTACGGCACCGTCACCACTATATATGGAGTTGCTGCGTCAGTCCTGTTGTTCGTTACAAGTTACCAAGAATCAGAAAAATTCCAATCCTCTGTATCTCCCAGTTGTTCTAAGTTCGTCTGTTGAATTAAAGCCTCATATTCTCCCGAATCAACCCATTTCAATAACTCACTAGCTCGCATGATTGCCCAAGAAAACCTGTATTCCATAAAACTCAACATTTTGGCGATCTTATCTAGATTATTAAAGCTTTCGGTGGAAAACTCGCGAGCTTGGGCAATAAAATCTTCAAGGATTTCAGTTGACAAGTATTCCCTCGGTAAACCAGCGATTTTCATCAGTGCGGTAGTTGCCACTTCCACATCCTGACAAGCCAGCAAACCGGCGCGATCGCTAGTGAATTTTGCCATCATCAACCAATTGTACAAAGCCAGTTCGACTCCACTCGCTAACAAGCCACCTAACCCCAACGTGGTATTGCTTAAAAACGTTTTTAAACTCGGCAGAATAATCGCGGTTTGGTGGTATAGTAAATGCCGACTTTTAATGTGAGCTACTTCCTGTCCCAAAACATAAAGCAACTCCTCGTGGGAGAGCCATTCCATACCCTCTAAATTGATGCTGACGAGGGGTTTTTCCACACCAATGGTGTAGGTTTGAATGTAACCCGTTCCTCGCGACAGATACAATTCGGGGACTGGGGAAACATCAAGAATTTGGCAGGTTTCTACAAATGATTTATGCAGGTAAGGAAAATTGCGGGGTGTGACTCTTATGTCATTACCAAGGAATTGCAGTCTGAGTAAGCGATCTATCCCGTACTCGTTAATTTTCTTGAACAGCAAAGAAATACCAGGCATTTTTTCCAAGGAAGCTAGAGCTTTGCGATCAAAGGGGTGTTCGTAGGCTTCTGATCTTAGTCCTGTTAATACTTTTTGCTCCATGAGTTTCGCTCTTCCCAAGTTGTATAGGACTGACGCGCAAGTTCCCGGTTTCTACAAAACATTGTTGGTTTGGCAACCAGAGATCCAGGTCGAAACCGGGTTTCTGGCCTCGTTATGCGTCAGTCCAGTTGTCAAAACTACATTAGCAAAAATTTGTCGATTTTGAGCTACTCAGTTTTTATAAATTTCTTCAATAACTGCTGCGACATTGGGGGGAATCCTAGTGAAATGAATGGTAAAACAATCTTTGTTAACAGCCGATTGTTCTAATACTTTAGCATAAATATCGCTACTGGCTTCATTTAATAAATTTAGCTTGAGATTGGTCAAGGGTGGCTCTAAACGTTCTGAACGAATTTCAGCAGAATTAGCTGAAAGTTTGACTAAACTTGCCTTGAAGGTTGCTCCATCAACCTGCTTGCCATCTATAACCGTATATTCCAGGGTAATTTCTTGTTTTAGTAAAATTAAATTTTCTTCTTGACGGCTCAAAAATATATTGCGCTCGCCGCCAATTCCTCCCACATCATAAAGGGGGATAGGTTCGTGAAAGCCTTTGGGTTGAACCTGGATTTGTTTATCGATTTTCAGAATAGATCCAACGTCTTTAAGCGTTGATTCAGAAATCAGAATTTGACCGCCTACGGTATAAGACTCGATTCTGGCTGCTAAATTAACGTGACTTCCGATGACACTATATTTGGCATGTTTTTGCGATCCGATATTTCCAACTACTGCTTCACCCGTGTTCAAACCAATTCCCATTTCTAATTTTGGCAAACATAAAGAGGTATTTTTTTTGTTAACAAAATCCATTGCTAATTGCATTGCAACAGCGCAAGCAACTGCCCTTTCAGCATCGTCTTGTCGCTGAGTTTGCGCCCCAAAAATCACTAAAATTCCATCGCCGATAAAAGCATCAATTGTGCCTTGGTAGCTGGTAATAACATCTACCATTACCCCCAAATAAATGTTTAACATCGAAACGACTGTTTCCGGTGACAAGCGTTCCGATATGGCTGAGAATCCCCTCAAATATGACATTAAAATTGTGACTTTTTTTCTTTCTCCTCCCAACTTGAATCCGGCGGGGGAATCAAGTAGATTGGCAACGACTTCATCGGTGAGATAGCGTCCGAAAGTTTTGCGAATTTCTCCCGCAGTGCGTGCGATGTAAGCAGTGATAGCAATACCAGAACAGAAGAAAGCGATCGCAGGTGGTACAACGGGTATCCAAACTCCTGGCAATAGAGCCAGATAACCAATACCAAAAAGACTGCCGCCAGCTAAAATATAACTGGCGACAATGGGGGCTGAAAATTTAGCCACGCCACCCAGGTATCGCCCTTGCCAACTTAATATTGCACCCAACAAAGACCAACCAAAAATACACCAATACTCCAACGAATCTGGCAAACTTTTAATTAAAGGACGCCCATCTAACGCTGCACTTAAAATTTGACTGGTTATATTGGCATGAATTTCGACACCGGAAGTGCGCGTGGGGATACTGTATGGGGTGGAGAAGAAATCCTTTTGGCTTTGGGCGATCGCGCCAATTAAAACAATGCGTTCGCGCAACAAATCCGGCGGGTTCCGGTTCTCCAATACATCCATTATCGATACTGTCTTAAAGCTTTTTTGCGACCCGCGATAATTGATTAAAATCTGATAGCCACCATCATCGGCATTGACATAGCCGCCATCGTTATTTTCAAAATTAGCAAATACCGCTTGACCCAATTGCAAATAATTTGGATTAACTTTCGCAGCTTTTGGTTCAATTCCTTTATTTTGCAGGTAAATTAAAGCCAGCCTCAATCCCAAACTTTCTATTGTATTTCCGTCTTTTGGCGTCAAATATAGAAAACCTCGACGCAGCTTGAGGTCTGCATCTAATAAAACATCATTGGCACTGACTTGACCGCGCTGCAATAGCTGGGGGGGTGGGTTAACCGCAGGGCCATTGGCATCTCCCACGACTTTTTTGATCCCAATTAAATTGGGTGTCGTTTCATACACCCTAACTAGCTGCTGATGTCCGGGTTCCTCTGGCAAATCTCGGTATAAATCTAAGGCGATAGCGATTGGTTGCTGCTGTTTAATTTTTTGGAGTAATTGAGCTAATAATATATCGGGAACTATACCCCGCCCAACTTTTTGCAAATCTGACTCTGTAATTCCAACGATAACGATGCGATCGTCTGGCGGTTCTGTTGGACGCAGGCGCAGAAATTGATCGTAACTTGCCCATTCCAAGGGTTGCAAAAAGCCTGCCAAGCGCAAGGCTATAACCAACGCCGCCACACTGGGGGCAGCAATTAATACCCCCCGCCATTCCCAAATTTGCCGTTTCAGCTTTGCCCACATACAACCCTAGCTTGAGGCACAATTCTATTAAAGCTTACGGATGCCTGGTTTTGCAGAAGAAAGGAGAACGATCGATGGCGGTGATGGGGAAGCGATCGCCTGAAGCGTTTGGGTTATCAAAATACTTTTGAAATCCCCATAACATCAAGATATTGTTGAGTAACAGATGCCAAAGTAAACTGCTCTAACCAACCAGGAGCGACAGACTGAGAATTCCCAGACAATACCCTCAAAATTGCCTGCGCCATTGCTTCGCTATCTCCAACCGATACCAACTCACCGTACTTCCCATTGTCGAGAATTTCTGCTGGACCATTGGGACAGTTCGTCGAAACTACTGGCGTACCCAATGCTAAAGATTCAACAATAACGTTACCAAAACCTTCCCAAGCAGAGGATAAAACAAAAACACGCGCTCGCGCCATGTAAGCATAGGGATTATCTACAAAACCGAGAAAACCAACATCATCCTTTAACCCTAACTCCCGTACCAGATTATTGAGTTGCTGGCGATCCTTGCCATTTCCTAAAATAACTAACCGCGCCGGAAGCACTTTTCTGACAATCGCAAACGCTCGAATTAGACTAGGAAAATCTTTCTGTTCTTCCAATCTTCCTGCGCCGATAATAACGGGAGGTTGTCCGGTAGCAAACCAAGGATGGTCTATAGCTAGATGAGATTTCTCAAATAATTCGGGAGTAATAATGGGATTGTAAATCGTTCGGATGCGCTGTTCGGGAAGATTGGTGACTTTGGCTAAATCTTTGGCAACGCCGCGAGATACTGCCACAATACCATCAGCCCAAGAATAAAACAGCCGCGACAAAATAGGTGCCAAGCGATCGCTGCGGCGGTTTCGTGAATGAATGGAAAGTGTATTTTGTTCGCATACAAAAACCCGCGTGGAGGTTCCAGAAAGACGCTTTGCCCACAGGGCAATTTCGTTGTTATAGTGCAAGGCAGAAAGGAGAACACTGGGTTTTTCCTGTCGCAAATAACCCGCCAGTTTCGGCAAACCTTCTAGCATCCGAGGGGCTTTTAAACCTACAATTCTAACTTGAGGCGGTACTTGTTTCATGAAAGGTCCATCAACGGTATTCATGACCAAATCTACTTTTAGCCCCTGCTCAACAAAGCCGTGCATTAAATTCACCATAGCTCGTTCAGCACCGCCACCATAAAGTAGACGCAGGTAAATCGCTATATCTGGTGTATTCTTAGACATGGTTATCATTCTTCGGCTTGACTATTGTTGTGGTAAAAGCGGAAAGGAGAAGTTTGATTGTAGGTTGGGTTTCGTATCCTCAACCCAACCTACGGGAGAGGCTTTGTTTCTAAGGGTTCCACGAGCAATCAGCCATTACCAATTACCCATTACCCAATACCCATTAGCTGAAGATACTGTTGGGTGCTAGTTGCTAAAGCGAACTGTTCCAGCCACGATGAATCGACAGATTTAGAGTCACCTGACAAGACCTTTAAAATCGCTTTTGCCATAGCTTCACTATCGCCGACGGCAACCAATTCGCCGTATTTGCCGTTCTCGAGAATTTCTGCCGGACTATTCGGACAATCTGTTGAAACAACAGGAATTCCCACCGCGAGTGCTTCTATAATTACAGTTGATAAACCCTCGCGATACGAAGACAAAACAAACGCAGCAGAGCGAGCCATGTAAGCATAGGGATTGCTTACAAAACCGGGTATTGCCACATCATTTTCTAAGCCCAACTCGCGGATTAAAGCGTTGAGTTTAGACTGTTCTTTTCCCTCTCCCAAAATGACCAATCGAGCGGGTTGTACTCGTCTTACTAATGCAAATGCCCGAATCAGAGTGGGAAAATCTTTCTCCTGAGTTAATCTGCCAACACCGAGAATAACTGGAAGTTCTCCAGGTTGAAACCAAGGATGTTCTACGGGTGCTTTTGCTTTTGACAGTACGCTTTCATCAATGACGGGGTTGTAGATAGTTTTAACTGAACCCGGTTTCAGTCGCAAATAAGTTTCTAACTCTTGCGCTAACCCTTTGGATACCGCTACAACTGCATCCGCACGGGGATAAAACCAGCGCCGCAAAATCGGCAATAATTCCTCGCGCACTCCATAATGTTTCTGGCGTTTATCGTAAGTTATTGAAAATGAGGTGTGTTCGACTAAAATTAAATTCACGGGAGACAACGCCAGAGTTTTTGCCATCCCCGCCACCACATTAAAGACATTGAAGTGAGACACTAATGCCTGTGGCTTTTCGTTCCTTAAATAACGCGCTAAAGGCAAGGTGACTCGACTGGCGCTAGAGATTCTATCCTCAATTGGAGTTTGGAAATCGATAACTCGCACTCCCGATGGAATTTCGTTTAAATAAGCTCCTTTGCCTGATGCGACGACGACATCTAAGGGAATACCCAGTTGGTGAAGCTGCTTGATTAAGTTGATGGCAACTCGCTGCAATCCACTAGGTTGAAAGCTGGGGAGGAGAAAGGTAATGGGTTTGGATTTGTGCATCATAAATTTTTATTTGAAGAATTATTTATTAGTAAAGGCGTTCGCGCCAGCGCGCCGGAGCCATGAGGATTTAGTCAGAAATAGGTAAATCATACGGATAAGTTATCGCCCAAATGCTACCCTACAATTTATCCTACGGAGTACGTCCGCACAGTCATAAGTCATTAAACCTTACCTAACTCCCAAGGTCAAGTCAAAACAAATACTTTTAACTTGGGAATATTGGTGCTAGACTGGAAACAAGTTAAAAAATTGTCGGCTCCTTTGATTTCTAAATCCACAATTCGCACTTGCGGTGGAGTTGGGGAGAAGAAGATGGCATCTGCTTTAATCGCAAATAAAGCCTTGCCGCGTCATACCGCAGGCGAGTTTTAACACCCGTTCCAATCCACCCCTACCCAGGTTACCGAGAAATACACTTATCCAAAAACTCTTGTGGGGTGGGCATCCTGCCTGCCCTTGAGTTTGTTTTCTGGAGAGATATAGGGGAAATAAATCTGGGTATTTTTGTGATATCGCCTGTCAGTAATGTTCAAAAGGTAGTTTTCTCATGCAGGATATCAAGCTAGATAAAATTAAAAACAAATTAGTGTTATTGATTTACAAGCTATCACCAGAGCTGCTGAATTGGCTCGATAGACTGGGATTGTTTAAAAGGTCTTTACCCGCTCTAATTAAGAATCCTCAGTGGTCGATTGGCATTTATGTAGGTCAATCACCTTTGAAATTTATGGCTGCCAAAAATGTCAAAAATCCAGTGATTGAATGTCACGATGTTTCAGATGTCACCGCCGAGTTAGTTGCCGATCCTTTCATGGTAAAAGTCGAGCAAACCTGGTATATGTTTTTTGAAATTTACAATCAGCAAACTCGCAAAGGGGAAATTGGACTAGCCGTTAGCCAGGATACTGTTAAATGGGAATACCAACAAATTGTGCTAGCTGAAAAATTTCACTTATCTTATCCATATGTTTTTGTTTGGATGAATGAATACTACATGATTCCCGAAACTGGTGAAGCCAAATCGATTAGACTATATAAAGCCTCTAAGTTTCCCACCCATTGGACTTTTGTAGACAATCTAGTAAGCGGTTCAGTGTTTTTAGATCCTTCAATTTTTCGTTACGATAATCGATGGTGGTTATTTGTAGAAACTAATCCCTACAGCAAATACGATACACTTCGCCTATATTATGCTGATGAACTCACAGGTCCCTGGATCGAACATCCAAACAGTCCCATTATCAACGGGAATCCACATATTGCCAGACCCGCTGGCAGAGTCGTGGTGATGCATGACAGAATTATTCGCTATACCCAGGATTGTTACCCCTTCTATGGGATTCAGGTGAGAGCATTTGAAATCACCGAACTTAGTCCTACAAGTTATCAAGAAAGAGAAGTCGCAGGAGCGTCAGTCCTAACTCCCTCGCCAACTGGTTTTGGTTGGAACGGCGGTGGTATGCACCACATCGATCCTCACCTCAATCAGGATGGTACGTGGATAGCTTGTGTAGATGGTTGGGTCTAAGCTAATTCTCGCTATTAACGCAAGTTGCTAGTTATAAACAAGGGCGTTGCTAATTGCTAATGGCTAATTGCTAATCTTGGATTTTTACCAATCTCGCCATTAGCCTCGTGACCACGGATCTGCCTGGGAACGCCATTAGTCGCTCCCAGAGAGATAACTAGCAACTTGAGTTATTAGAGCGAGTACTTGCTCCTCGAGCTACACCCAAAACATCCAAATAATTTTGGATAGAAGTTTCTAAGGTAAACTGGTTCAACCAAGCTGAATCAACAGACTTAGAATTCCCAGACAACACTTTCAAAATCGCCTGTGCCATTGCATCAGCATCTCCAACTGGCACTAATTCCCCGTATTTCCCATTATCTAAAATCTCTGCAGGTCCACTTTCACAGTTAGTCGAAACTACCTGCAATCCCAACGCCAAAGCTTCAATTAAAACTGTAGGCAAACCTTCCCAAGCCGAAGATAAAACAAACAGAGATGCTCGCTTCATATAAGGAAAGGGATTCTTCACAAATCCCACCCATTCTATATCTTTTTCAACTCCCAGCTCTCGCGATAGCGCTTCGAGTTTTTGTTGTTCTCTTCCACTTCCCAACATCATTAATCGAACGGGTTTTACCTGGCGTACTTTGGCAAACGCTCGAATTAAAGTTGGGAAATCTTTCTGCGCTACAAATCGTCCCATTCCCAATATCACCCTTGGTTCCCCTTCAGCAAACCAAGGGTGATTTAAAGGTGCTTCTGCTTGTTCTTTTAACCCAGGAGTAATCACCGGGTTGTAAATCGTTCGCATCCCTTTTAAAGGTAAGCCAGAGATACTCGACAAATCCTCAGCCACGCCGCGAGAAACGGTGACAATCTCATCCGCCCAAGGATAAAATAACCGTGCCGCTAGAGGCGCTACACGGGAAGAAACCTGTTCTACCCTTTTGGCTTCCACGGAAAGAGTGGTATGTTCCGATACCACAACGCGAGTCGGAACCCTAGCGATATGTTTGGCTAAAATTGCTATTTCATTTGGGTAATGACCTGCTGAAAGCAGTGCTGCTGGGCGTTCGTTTTTCAGGTAGCGGATTAACTTGGGAAGACTGGTGGTGGATTGGAGACTGGTGGGGAATTTGAAGGAACGATTTTTGTCAATTTCCTTGGTCTGTAAATCCACTATTCGCACAGAGGGCGGTACCTGGGGCAAGAAGATTCCTTCTGCTTTAATTAGCACTAAATCTACCTGCACGCCTTGTTGCGCCATGCCGCAAGCTACGTTTAACATAATCCTTTCGACACCACCACCGTTAAGGTTACGGAGAAAAAGGGCAACCCGCGGTTGGGATTGAGGTGTCGTGAAAAATGTTGGGTGCGATCGCCTTTGAGTAATGTTCAATGTTAATTACCTTCTAGAAATCTGTGTTAATAGTCTTTTTCGGATAGGCTTCATCGAGAGTTTATTCTGCTTGAATGCAACTGTGAAACTCTCAAATCCCTGAAGCTGCGGACTCGCTGGCTCTGATGAATAGCACCCTCGATCAACAGATAGCATACGCTTTTTATTGACTGCATGAGTAGTTTTACTGTATCGATCGTTACTTACGTCTTTTGACGAAAGCAACGATACGGAAACTGTAATAAAGGCTGATGCAGAAAAATGAGAAAGCAATAAGCTGGAAACAATATATCAAGTTTTTATTTGCTGCGGAAGTCCCCTAGTTTATAAAGCTTTTGTAAAGCTCAAATAGCCAAAACATCATATCACGTTCGCTGCTCTCTCGTGAAGACCCCTGGTGTGGAGGTGAGTAGGCGGTTGCCGATCCCCCCAACCCCCCTTAAAAAGGGGGGCTTTAGGTAAAAATTATCACAAATTCCCTGCCAAAATTGACATTGCAGTCGGCAAGGCCGGGAACGTTTTGAATGGCTTTCTCGATATTGGTAGCGCCAGCAGCGCACCCCATGCCTTGCAATTGCAATTGATATCATGTCCGCGAGAGATCGGTAGTGTATCGATGGCTAATTGCTAATTGCTAATTGCTCGCAATTCAATTGCCAGAGATCAGCCATTAGCGATTAGCAATTAGCAGTTACACAACCGTTGCGACCGGAAATGATATGAAATGTTTTGATGGCAGATTGCGCCTGATAATTGGAAAATAAGTGAGGCTTTTGTTATGGCGATCGCTCGACTTCCCTGGCGTCAACTGCATCGCATCCTAGCACCCGTGATGCTAGTGCCAATTTTGCTGACTTTAACCACGGGTTCCCTCTATCAAATCGCACTATTGGCAGGGATGGGAGCGGAATTTTTGTGGTTAAAAAAGTTACACGTGGGTGACTTTGCCATCCTCAATCTGACAGCAATTTATCCGTTCCTCAATGCTTTAGGCTTGTTACTAATGGCAATTACGGGGATTTGGCTGTGGTTTGGGATCAAACGCCGACGTTCTTAGGTGACGGGATAACCAGCAGATGCAATCGCTTTCCGCATCGGAGCGCTCACCTCCCCCCAACCGCGATCGCCCCTTTCCCCCATCCATAGCCACAAAACCAGTTAACAGGTTTCTTCGCCAAGAGCGATCGCCTAAAAAACTTGGTAACGGGTTTTTGATTCTGGGGGAAATGGCGGGATCGCTTTCTCAAAACTTGGTAACAGGTTTTAGCGCTCGCGCAAGTGCATGACTGCGAAGCTGTCTTCTCAGGCAGCTAGATAAGGATAGGTGACTATAGGCAGTGAGCCAAAATAAGCTTTACTGTGTTAAAAACTGGAATTTTTATGGGAATAACTGACGCGAGCGTGACTTACTCATCTGTAACGCTCGTAGGTGACCCCGGTGGGGGTAGTAGATGCCCTGGTGCGGGGATGCGATCGCAGTTTTAAAAGTTTCGCTGCAATAATAAGCGCACCCTTTCATCTTCGCCATATTCCCTGATGGCAGAAAGATAGAACAAATTTGGTAGAGCGTTCCTGGTAATACAAAGTTTTAGCCTTGACGAGGTTAAGGCTTTATCGGAGTTGTGGGAACTGTTTTGGTTGTCTGTTCCAGATTGCAGTTAGCGACTTGTGTTTGGCTTTGACCATGATGTTGAGCCTGAATTTGACCGTGGTTATTGCCCGTCACAAATCCAGATCCAAAAGACAGGCAAAATCCAAGGGAAAGGGCGAGCCGCTTTTGCGATACCCAAACGCTAATTTTCACACCTTGGTTACGATTTGGAGACGTGGACATTATTTTTCCTCTCAATTATTAGCTGTTTTGAGCGAAAAATCAGCTGCCCAGACTTCAGACTTTAAGCTATAATTCTATATTTGAGCATACATAAGTGGCTTCGGTCTGAAATCTGAGGCTGCTTATTTTTTTACACAGAAATGCTGTTGCATCAACAAAGACAGTTAGCAGCAAAAGTTGATATCTGATGCCAGATTGACCTGTGCTGTTGAAGCTAAAAAATTCCTGATTCTTTGAAAATAAGTTTGTATTAATCCATAGAACCATCCTCCATTACACAAAACAACTGATGCACCTAGTGTGCCAAACAGAGATTGGCGGCTCTCAGTTTGGCTGATATTCTACCACTTTTTTTTTAGCAGCTATAGTGGGTATTTCTGACTCACTAGAGCTGCATGTACAGCAGATTGCAAGCTCGTCTAGGTACAGCCTTTTGGCTGAGTTTGTGTAGCGGCACCCTTAAGGGTGCCGCTACACAAACCTTCGGTGTACCTCATGCGCCTGCAATCCGCTATATATTATTCAGTTACAAAAACTTTGCCCAAACAAATGCAAAGTAGAAATAGCAGGTATAGCTTATCTGCTAGGTCTTTTGGCTGCTTTCAAGCTTGTAATCTGGTTACAACTAACTTCTTTTGACTCTACAGCTATAACTTAAGTAACCTAAGAGTATTAAGGATTTTATTCACGTCGAGTAGAGATAGTTTAGGCTTGTTGTAACTACGAGGAAACAGGGGCTTTTGTTGCCCCTGTTAGGCTGAAGCGCGATCGCTTTTCAGTTCCGGGGAAAAGTTAGCGATCGCTCACCACCCCCAAAAAAAACTCGCCCAGCAGCGGGTGCCGCTAGGCAAGTCGAGAATGGCAGACAGCTACTCCAGGTGCTGGTCAATTAAAGCAATGAGTTTAGCTATGCTTTGCTGTTCTTCTTTGAGCAGTTCTTTGATCTGGCGCATCTGTTCGGTGTTTGGCGGTCGATGCACCAAATCATCAACGAAGTCCGCTATGGGAGATTTTCGTCTAGGGCGACCCAAAGCGAATTCAGCAGCCAATTTCTTTTGGCGATCTAAAGCCAGTTTGGATCTCTCGATTCGCGCCCGGGTTCGGGCTGTTAAAATTTTGAGCTGATTTCCCATTTGAGCCAATCTCCTTACCATCCAGATCTGAACCAGTCATCCGAATCTCCCCAGTCAGTTTTCTCCTCCAATTCTGTCACTCGCTCAGTAAGTTCAGCTACCTGCTGATCGGTGATATCCTGCCTTTCATGCGTCGCGTCTAAATCCTCATCTACCGAATCCGCCCAATCTTTGATATCTTGAATCTCTTGCTCAAGAGATCGCCCAGAGGGAGTATCGCCATTGGGTTCATTGCCACTATAAGTCATATCATTCCTCACTGATATCTCGATGGAAAAAACTGGCGTTGCTACAAAGCTGTTACCGAGTTTTAATCCAATTAGCTAGTTCGACCCAGCGGGATTCGCTTGGTTACGATGCTCATGTATTCCCCATCTCCATTGGGGACAGGCATGAGGAAGCTCCACTCAGTGACCTGGGCGAAGTTGAGCGTGTACAACCAGCGAATTGTGTAGGTGACCCCATACGGTGAGCCATAAATCACCACCCTCACAACTTCGTAACCATCAGAGTTAGCTGGCAAGCTGTCCAGACCAGGAATGACCGACGGCAAAGTGTCGCCTTCCCCAGGCACAAAACCCAGAGTTTGCGAATAAGCCAATTTTGGCGGGAAACTTGGTGTCATTTCCCACCGAACACCAAAATTTGTCATGATAATTCGAGCCTCCTACCTTTCTAGGGGGTTAAGTCGCGTAGGGGATGGTTCAGATCCTCTGCGCGGCGTGATTAGTTGTAGGTTGCATAATAGCATTAGATATGTAAAAAATACAGCGAATTTCCAGAAAATGGCAAAAGTAGAGGCAACCGTACCCGATCCTTTGCGAGAGCTTTTGGAAGAACTAGCAGCCGACACAGGCCAGACGCTATCAGCTCTGATTGCAGACTGCCTAGAAATTGGCGCTAACAAGAAGGTCGAGGATCGAAATAACGTTTACGCATGGCGTAAGGCGAAGGCCGAATGGGGTGAGAGGCAGGAATAAGGAAAGCTAGACTCGCCCCATAAAAAAAACCCGCCCCACCTCTGGGGCGGTTTTGTATGCTTTAAAACCTTTCATGGTTATAGTACCCAGCCCACTGGATAAGTTGAACAACAAAAACCCCGCTCATAGGCTGGGGTCTAAACATTGGGTTTCTACCTTTCCCTTGAGTCTGGGATTCCAAAGCGATCGCTTAATGCTTGGACAATTACTTCCGTCATCGTTATCCCCTGCCGCTTGGACTCTGCCGCCCAATGCCGCCGCAACGATTGCGGCACCTTGACCCACAGGTTTACCCAAGACAAACTTCCTAGAATTGAACGCGCGCTCAAGCAACTACAATCTCTTTTAGTTGATTCTGAAATCACGTTCAACAACGAAAAATTGATGGTTACTGTTCATGGTGAGTTTTCTGAAGAAAACAAAGAACTCATTGAAGCGACCATCATTCACCTAGAAAACCTATTCGATTACAGCAAGGTAACGTGGTAGTCTATCCGCTTTAGTTGTCTGCGCTATTGTTTTTTCTGCAACTGTCTTCCGTTTTGAACGGAAACAAGCAGTCTTCCACTAAACTCTAAGCGGAAGTTACCCCGCGTCTCGGGGTAACTTCCGACTAACTGATGGAAACTCTCTCTCTTGACTAAACCCGTTACCAACTTTATGCTGATAGCAGTTATTTGGTAACGAGTTTATGGACAGCATCGCCAAAGGCGGACGCGGCAAGAAAGCGCCCTACATATCAACCCATCACCGCATCCCAGAACCAATTAAGCCAGTAGTGGAGCAGTTGGCAGGTGCTTATCGGTCGGTGCTGGATGAAGGCGGCGACCCAAATGAGCTGCTGGCGCGGGTGAAGGCAGCGATCGCCACCACACCAGAAAAACCCGTTAACCGGAATCTCCCGGACTATGAGGCGATACGCGAACGCATCCTGACTGGCGTGCGGTCAGACAAACTCAAAGCCGTCCGGGCAGCGCTCGACGAGTTTATTGCTAAGTTGGAGTATTGGGAAAAGTAGCGATCTTGCGGTTCTTCGGTGTCGAATTCCACCAGTTTGGTTTTAGGATCGGCTGTTACCTTAGATGCAAGCGCAAACGATATCACGATGGATGAACAACTGTTGCGATTAACTCAATTAACTGTAAACGGAATTGCCTTGGGCAGTATTATTGCCCTGGCTGCTGTAGGATTAACCCTAACTTACGGCATTTTGCGCCTTTCCAATTTTGCCCACGGTGACTTTATGACCTTGGGAGCCTATCTTACCTGGGTAGCGAATCGCAGCGGTGTCAATATCTGGCTGGCGATGATTTTAGGGGCTCTTGTAACCGTACTGGGAATGCTCTTGTGCGAACAGTTACTTTGGTCGCCGATGCGTGCAATTCGCGCCACCTCGACTACGCTGATTATTATGTCGATTGGACTGGCTTTATTTATCCGCAACGGCATTATCTTAATCTGGGGAGGAAGTAACCAATCTTACAATCTCCCCGTTGCCGCCGCTGTCGATATCCTGGGCATCAAAGTGCCTTTCTTCGATCTGATAGTTGTGGCTTTGGCGTTTCTAGCGATTTTAGGGTTGCACTTTTTGTTGCAGAATACCAAAATCGGCAAAGCGATGCGGGCGGTGGCGGATAATGTTGACTTGGCTCGCGTCTCTGGTATCAACGTCGAGCGCGTTGTGATTTGGACTTGGGTAATAGCTGGCAGCTTGACGGCACTCGGCGGCGGAATGCTGGGATTAACCGAAGCTGTGCGCCCGAATATGGGCTGGTTTCTAATTTTACCGATGTTTGCCTCAGTAATTCTGGGCGGGATTGGCAACCCTTACGGAGCGATTGCTGGTGCTTTGGTCATCGGCGTTGCCCAAGAAGTCAGCACTTTCTTGCTGCCTACCGAATACAAGCTCGCTGTAGCTCTGTTCATCATGGTACTGGTGCTGCTCGTCCGTCCCCAAGGTTTATTCAAAGGCACGCTCTAAAAGCTTGAGGGATGAAGGATAAGGCTCGATCGGATTATCGGTAAAATTAGGTCGCTTGCTTCTACCGAAGTATCTAATTTATCCCTTATCCCTCATCCCTCACTGGCAATTACTCGATAATGTGGAAATAAAACGCTGCTACTAAGAAGTTAATAGCCAACAGCACCAAAGCCCAACCCGTGCGGAAGGGATAGGGGAATTTACCAGTTTGGGTGGTAGCGTTAGTGGTTTTCGCCATAAAGTGTTCTCCTGATGGATGTAACTGATTAAGAAATACCAAAGAAGTTGCACCTTTAGTAGGTGTTGATAAAAATCTTTTCTTTGGGTCATGGGTAATGGGTCATGGGCCAATGGGGACAATAGGGAAGATGGGGAAGGTGAGGAAGATGGGGAAGTAATTACTTCTTATGAGTTATCTCCATCATCTCCTCTGCTCCTGTGCTCCTCTGCTCACCTGCCCACCTGCCCACCTGCGTTACTCACTCTCCCCTGCATGGTAGGAACTGCGAACGAGCGGACCGCTACGCACGTGAGCAAAACCAATACTTTTGGCGATGTCTCCCAGTTGGTCGAATTCTGCCGGCGTCCAGTATTTTTGCACGGGTAGGTGTTCGAGAGATGGGCGCATGTATTGTCCCAGGGTGATGCGATCGCACCCCACCGCCCTCAAATCTTCCATCGTTTCGACGATCTCGGCAAGGGTTTCCCCATGTCCCAACATTAAACCGGACTTGGTTGGTATAGTCGGGTCTACCTGCTTAACCAGGCGCAAAACTGCCAAACTTCGCTCGTACTTCGCCCCCCGCCGCACGGGTGCTTGCAACCGCCTCACCGTCTCGATATTGTGGTTGTAACAAGCCGGTTTCGCCAGGGCGACCGTTTCCACCCGCTGACGCTGTTCTTGTTCTGCATTCTTACCACCCCAAAAGTCCGGCGTCAGCACCTCTATCTGCGTTTCTGGGTTGATTTCCCGAATCGCTGCCATTGTCGCTACAAACCATCCTGCACCCCCATCCCCCAAGTCATCCCGCGCTACCGAAGTCAGCACCGCATAACGCAACCCCAACAACTTCACCGCCTCGGCTACTTTGCGGGGTTCCGACCCGTCGAGGGGCATCGGCGCATGTCCTTTATCTACTTGACAAAAACCACAACTTCTGGTACAAATTGGCCCCATCAGCAAGAAAGTTGCGGTTTTTTGGGAATAGCACTCGCCCCGGTTGGGACAGCGCCCTTCTTCGCAAATCGTATGAATCTGGCGCTGCTTGATAATTCGCTGAACGGTAGAAATATCGCTGGCTTTGCCGATGGAGCGGCGCAACCAAGAAGGCATGGCCTCAATTTCAGCACGAGGCAGGGAAGCAGCTCTTGTGGTTGGCTCAGTTGGCTTTACTTCTAACGGCATAGGATCGCTACTTACTCAAGACTTTAAGCGGGTTGTGTATCAAAATTGTAGACCTTTCGCTAAACTGGCATTATCAGGGTTGACGAGAAGCACAAAACCCCCGTCATTAAGCGGGGATGTAGTGCTTGCCAAGAAGAAATCGTCGAGTCAAGTTACAAGCAACTGTGCTAAGATTCGTCCGTCAGTACAAGAAGTTAAAACTTACCCCCGGACTGGGGGAAAGTGAATGACCGAGGAGCTAGTGGTAAGACCAGGATAGCAGACTGCCTAAGGGCAGAAAGATTGCGCCCGGTAAGCCCGAGGTCTCAGAATATTAAGACGTTAATGTCTTAACAATCCCCGCACCAACAGGCACGGGGAGTGTCAAAGTTAAGAGGTCAATTTACACCCTAAGCTAATAGTTCCAGCCAGAGGAGTCGATTGTGGCTAATAAAATCCTGGTTATCGATGATAGCCTCTCTGTTAGGAAGCAAGTCCAAGCGATGCTGCCTAAGGGCAATTTTCAAGTCCTAGAAGCCAAAGACGGTCAAGAGGGACTTAAGTTGATCAATCAGGAACGTCCAAACTTAATCATGTTAGACTTCCTGATGCCGAAAATGAACGGCTTGGAAGTTTATAAGCAACTGCAAAGCAAACCAGAGTTACAGAAAATTCCTCTGGTGATCATGTCGGGGCGTAGGGAAGAAGTTTTAGAAAAAATTCCAGAACCCGCATTTAATAAATATTTTGAGTTTATCCTCAAGCCCTTTGAGCAGAAGGATCTGATTGCAGGTATCCAGTCCGCCATGAAAAAGGCGAAGCTGCCTCGCGAGGCGGCACCAGCGAAGGCAGCAGAACCGGCACCAGCAGCACCAGCAGCACCAGCAGCAGCACCAGCAGCAGCCGATGGCGCAGGTGCAGCAGAGATTCAAGCCTTAAAACAGCAAATTGCCAAGATGCAGGCCGAAATTGAGGCGCTGAAGAAACAGCAAGCTCAGATTATGGCCTTTATCAAGTCAAAGCTGAAGTAGGCAGCCATCAGTAGGGGCACGGCAATCTCCAGATTTTGGCTGTGAAGATTTTGGGGCTCGCTGCCGTGCCCCTACTGACTGGGCACGGCAATCTCCAGATTTTGGCTGTGAAGATTTTGGCGCTCGCTGCCGTGCCCCTACTCAACGGGCACGGCAATCTCCAGATTTTGGCTGTGAAGATTTTGGGGCTCGCTGCCGTGCCCCTACTGACTGGGCACGGCAATCTCCAGATTTTGGCTGTGAAGATTTTGGCGATCTCTGCCGTGCCCCTACTCAACGGGCACGGCAATCTCCAGATTTTGGCTGTGAAGATTTTGGTGATCGATGCCGTGCCCCTACTGACTGGGCACGGCAATCTCCAGATTGTGGGTGTGAAGACTTTGGTGATCGATGCCGTGCCCCTACTGACTGGGCACGGCAATCTCCAGATTGTGGGTGTG
>NZ_BLAY01000176.1 GCF_020521235.1 Microseira wollei NIES-4236
GGCAGAATGCCGTGCCCCGACAACCATAAATCAATGTAGGGGCACGGCGTCAATCACCTTTGGTATCCACCAAAGATGGCAGAATGCCGTGCCCCGACAACCATAAATCAATGTAGGGGCACGGCGTCAATCACCTTTGGTATCCACCAAAGATGGCAGAATGCCGTGCCCCGACAACCATAAATCAATGTAGGGAACATGAATAAATGTTGGTACAAACCAAAGATGGCAGAATGCCGTGCCCCGACAACCATAAATCAATGTAGGGGCAAGGCGTCAATCACCTTTGGTTGATACCAAAGATGGCAGAATGCCGTGCCCCTACCGGGATTTAATGTCAGCGATCGCACCCTTGGTCATCGCCGCAATTGCCTTATCCGTCGCCTTGGGCAAATGATAGTATTTCCCACCGGCGGTTTTAGCCAATTCCTTGGCAAACCCAGTGGAAATAAACTTACTTTCCGTATCGATAACTAACATATCGATGCCCAAACCGCGAATTCTTGCCGCAATTTCCAACAATTCCGCTTTAATGTCCGGTTTTTCCCCTTCTGGCAAAGGTTCGCCAAGCGATCGCGCCAGGGGAATATTGCCCCGCCCGTCGGTAATCGCTACAATCACCACTTGACCGATATCTCCCGACATTTGGGCGTTGATTCCCACCCGCACTGCTTGGGTTAAACCGTGCGCCAAAGGTGAACCGCCGCCGCAAGGCAATCTTTCCAAACGCTTTTTCGCTAACGCAATCGAACGAGTCGGTGGTAATAAAACTTCTGCTTGTTCTCCCCGGAAAGGAACCAGCGCAATTTGGTCGCGGTTTTGATACGCTTCCGTCAGCAATTGCATGACTGCACCTTTGGCAGACTGCATCCGATTTAATGCCATCGAACCCGAAGCATCTACTACAAAGATTACCAATGCTCCGGCTTTGCGGACTAACCGCTTCGAGCGAATATCCCCTTGTTCTACAATTACCTTGCGGTTGGGTTGACGCTCGCGCCGCGATTTCTGGTAAGGTGCAGCTGCCCTCAAAGTTGCATCAACGGCAATTCGCCGTACCTTACCTTTGGGTAACATCGGCTTGACATAGCGCCCTCGGTCATCTGAGAAAATTAAACTGCGACTACCCGACTTGCCGTGGCGTTGCGCCATTTGGGCAAAATAGAGGACGCTATCGTCGAGAATCACGCCTTCTGGGTCAAAAATAAACTCTTCTGGAATCTCAGTAGTTTCTGGTTCCGGTTTATCTTCGTTATCTTCTTCTTCCTTATCTTCTTCTTCCTCTTGTTCTTGTTCGGATTGATCTTGAGGCGGCGGGGGTGGGGGTGGGGGTGGTTGTTGTTCTTCCGGCGGAGTTTGTACCACCGTGGCGCGGGGTACAATGACTAACTCGACGGCACGGCGCAAATCATCTGAGGTGACGTTGGTGCGTCCATCCAACGCCGCCGCCGCTTTAGCAACGCGGACGGCGAATAATTCGGCGCGATGTCCTTGCACTCTGGCGCGCACAGCTTCGTTGACCAGATATGCAATTTGGTCGTGGGTAATTTGGACATCTTTCAACCATTCCCGCGCCAGGATAATCTGAGTTTTGAGATTATCGATATCTTCGCTGTGCTGGGCGAGAAATGTTTGGGGAGAAGTGGCGTAAGCAATAGCTTCATCCACAGCTTGCACCCGTTCGTCCAATCCTAAAACGGCATCAGCGGAGAGAGCGATCGCAATTCGATCCAGCAAATGTTCCCTTAATGGCCCTTCTTCCGGATTATAAGTCGCAATAAACAGCGCTTTGCAAGGATGAGCGAAACTGATTCCTTCCCGCTCGATCAAATTGCGTCCTTCAGATAATACACTCAACAGTTGGTTAGCAATTTGATCGTCTAATAAATTAATTTCATCGACATATAAAACGCCGCGATTTGCAGAAGCTAGCAAACCCGGTTGAAACACGGGTTCTCCTCGTTTCACCGACTCTTCCACATCCACCGAACCCAACAATCGGTCTTCGGTTACTCCCAAGGGAATTTGTACAAAAGGTGCCGGAATAATTTCTGTTTCTCTTGTGGGTTGGGCATCTTGTTTGCCCAAACTTGTGGGTTGGGCATCTTGTTTGCCCAAACTTGTGGGTTGGGCATCTTGTTTGCCCAAACTTGTGGGTTGGGCATCTTGTTTGCCCAAACTTGTGGGTTGGGCATCTTGCCCGCCCAAACTTGTGGGTTGGGCATCTTGCCCGCCCCCTGACAGGCAGGATGCCTGTGCCACAAGAGTTTGATTGGCAGCGCCCCCTGACAGGCAGGATGCCTGTGCCACAAGAGTTTCATTGGCAGCGCTATTGTAAGGGGAACCTTTGACAACTTCAATCGGTGGTAACAGGGCGTGGAGGGCGCGCGCCATCACGGATTTAGCCGTTCCGCGACGACCGGCGATCGCCACCCCTCCCAATCCCGGATCTACTGCTGCTAACAGCAGGGCTAATTTTATCGCTTCTTGACCGACAACGGCAGTCAGTGGAAAGGCAATCGTTACAGATGGGTTAGTCAGGGCAGGCATGGTATGCGATCGTTACTCTTGTCGGTTTTCAGCATATCAATTCACGAATGCTTTTTTTGATTTAATCTCTTCCCCATGTTTTCCCCCGCTAGGGGAATATTTTTATTTTACACTTTGGTTATTCTATTCTAAGCTAGAATTTAATGCTTTAGCGTATTTGTACCCTAGCGCCAGACCCGCCTGTATGCTGAGGATGATACAAATGTTACCTTTGCCCCCCTTGTTAGTTTTAGGGGCTCGCTACCACGATTCACTTTGCTTTAGCCAGCATAAAAATGATAAATAACCTTTATTTATCATTTTTAGAGCCATTGCTGATACCAAATTGTTTCTTTGATCGAGTTTAAAAAAGCCACCTTAATATCAAAAAAAGCCATGAATGCACCAGAAGGTAAAAAAATAACATATATGGAAATAGAAAAAAAAAATCCAGATTTACCTCAAGGAATTAAACATCAAATGAGTGGGATAGAAGCTGTTGAAGCTGGAAGTTTAGATAAAATCAGAGATATTCTTTTTGGGAATCAGATGCGGGAGAATGAAAAAAGATTTGCCCGCTTGGAAGAACGTTTAGTTAAAGAACAATCTGACTTGCGAGAAGAGATCAAAAAACGCCTAGACAACCTGGAAAATTATATCCGGCGAGAGATTGACTCGCTAACCGCTCGAGTAGATCGGGAACCAACAGCAAGAGATAAAGCCGTCAAAGACCTGGAGCGGGAAATTAAAAATTTAATAGATGCGTTGGATAATAAGATTACCCAATTGGAGCAACAAGCAAACCAAAGTCAGAGGGAATTGCGCCAGCAAATATTAGAGCAGTATAAAAATATAGACGATGGGATAAAGCAAAAGAACGAAGAAATATTAGCGGTTATAGAAGAAGAAACCGAGAGACTTCGTAGGGACAAGACCGAGCGGTCATATCTCGCCACTTTATTTGCAGAACTAGCTGTGCGACTGAACAAGCAATAGTAAATTATACCTTGTAATAATTAGCCATAAATCGGGAGATTTGAGGTATGACAGATCCTTCCAACCAGGATGTCAAAAACAATACCCCAAATAACGATGCTGCAACGGAAGAAGCGCTTGCCGAACTCCGCAGTTTGCTGCTAGGTTTTGAGACTAGCGAGCTTGACAAACTGCACAAGCGCTTGGAAAATCCCAACATTAGTGCAGAGGATGTCAGCCAATTGCTTCCAGAGGCGATTATTTTGCGCTCGCTCAAAGACAAACAACTAAGTGAAGCAATTGTCCCCACCGTTGAAACAGCGATCGAAGTTTCGGTTAAAAGAGATTTGAACGTGCTGGCGGATGCCATTTTCCCCATCATCGGACCAGCGACTCGCAAAGCTATTGCTACAGCGCTGGAAGCCACGATCCAATCCCTCAATCAAGTCGTAGAACATAGCCTTTCCCCACAAAGCTTTTTGTGGAGAATAGAAGCATTACAGACAGGCAAATCATTCGGCGAAGTCGTAATGCTGCGTACGCTGCTTTATCGCGTTGAACAAGTTTTCCTAATACACAAACAAACCGGATTGCTGCTGCAACACATCGTAGCAGAAGGGGTAGTCGCGATGGATGCTGACTTAGTTTCAGCAATGTTAACGGCTATCCAAGATTTTGTGCGAGACTCTTTCAACCCAGCGACGAGCAATACACTTGAAACCTTGCAGTATGGCGATCTCACCATTTGGATCGAACAAGGACCTTATGCAATATTGGCAGGCATTATCAAAGGAAACGCACCCAAAGAATTAAGGTTAACTTTCCAAGAAGCGATCGAAAAAATTCACCTGCGTCAGGGAAACGCCCTGAGAAACTTTCAAGGAGATACTGCAACCTTTGCAGCGATCCTACCCTACGTGGAAGCTTGTTTGCAACAGAGATATAAACCAAAAAAATACAAAGTTTCTCCGATTTTATGGATGTTGTTAGGAGGCATACTTTTTGGATTGGGAAGCTGGGGCTTTTTTGAATTTCGCGAACAGCGTCGCTGGGCAGATTATTTAGAAAAACTGCAAGCTGAGCCAGGAATTGTAATTACTGATGCCGAAAAACGTCATGGGAAATATTTTATTTCCGGACTGCGGGATCCGGTGGCAGCCGATCCAATTAAAATCTTGCAAGAAACCGAGATTAATCCCAAAACTGTAGTAAGCAGATGGGAGGCTTACCTATCCCTCGCTCCAGAAACGATCGCGGCGCGGGCAAAAAAGGTGCTACAACCCCCCAAAACCGTCAATTTAAGCGTAGATGAAAACGGCATTCTTTATGCATCGGGAACTGCGCCTCGCCGCTGGATTGTGGAAGCCAGGAGACTGGCGCGAACAATTCCCGGCGTGACTAAATTTGAGGAAAAAAATCTGGTAGAGACGGAGCTGAAAAATTTTGAGGAAAGCAGAAAAAAGATTGAAGAAGAACTGATATTTTTGGCGCGGGGAGGGCAAGAAATTGTGACAAATCAAGCTCAAAAAATCCAAAACTTAGTTAGAGAAATGCAAAAGCTTGCGGACTACGCCAACGTTCTGGACAAAAACGTCAGGATTCAAATTATCGGGCATACAGATAAAGAAGGGCCAGAACCAGCAAATATCAGACTGAGCAAAGCACGAGCCGATAAAATAAAGTCGATTTTAGTCGCCCAAGGAATTGCAGCGAGCCAGCTTTCTACCGCTGGTCTGGGAACTAAAAATCCTTTACGTAAAGAATTAAGCGAAAAAGATAAAGCAGTTAACCGCAGTGTATCTTTCAAAGTCATTGTCACCGATGTTTCTCAATAATAATATCCCTGCTTATGCTGCAGAAAAAAGTATGTATGGTTGGTGCTTTCGCCACGGGGAAAACTTCTCTTGTAGAGCGTTTTGTTAAAAGCATTTACTCGGAAATTTATCAAACTACCGTAGGCGTAAAAATTGATAAAAAAACAGTAAATTTAGGCAAGCAGGAAGTCAATATAATCCTGTGGGATATTCACGGAGAAGACGAATTTCAAAAAGTTAGGATGTCCTATTTGCGCGGTTCATCAGGTTACCTTTTGGTCGTTGATGGAACGAGGCGCTATACTTTTGATAAGGCGATTGTACTCCAACATCGCGTAGAAGAAACACTCGGACCCGTGCCATTTATTCTGTTACTGAATAAATCAGATTTGACCGATGAATGGGATATTGACGAAGGCGCGATCGCCTCACTATCAGAAAAAGGTTGGACTGTGATTAAAACAAGCGCCAAAACCGGCTTAGGCGTGGAAGAAGCTTTTTTGATTTTAGCTGAAAAAATGATAGAGGGAATCAATGCTGGAACTACCAAGTCCGATAGTTAATTATCTTCATAGCCTCACCTTTGAAAATCGTTCTCCCGCTTATCTTTTCGTAGAAAAAAACGGGCGATTGTCCGAATGGGGCGGAAAGTTAGCAGCTTATGGAATTACGAATTTGCAAAAAGGGCAATATGTAGCAGAACAACTGTTTTTTCTGGAAGGACTTTTGCCTGCGGATGATGCGCCGATATTTCTGCCTTGTATTAAAACCGAGTACAAACGTTCTGCAGATCTGCATATTTTCCCCGGAGATGAAGGAGACTGGGTGTTACTGCTCGACGCAACTTTAGAAGAAATTCAGCGCAGTTTAATTCAACAACAAGGAAACGATCTCAGCCTTTTGAGACAAGAACAAGTGCGAATATTAAACCAATATTTGAAACGAGATATCCCTGAAGATTTAGCACAAGAGCTTTTTAAGTTACACGAGCGGGGGGAACGCAAGGATGTGACCATTCTGTTCGCTCATATTTGGGGACTTTCTTCTTACAGCGAAGAACATCCCCCTGAGGTAGTTTTCAGAATGCTCAACTTATGCTTTACCAGTATGCTCCAGCAGATTCTTGATGAAGCCGGTTTAGTAGATAAGATAGTTGGAGATTTAGTAACGGCATTGTTTGGGGTTGTTCCTGCTAGCGGGTCTTCGCGAGATCGCGCAGTAAAAGCAGCCTTACGGATGATAGAAGCCGTCAGAGATATTGGTAAGATCTCTAAAGTAAATAATGGCTCGAAACTCGACATTAGCATCGGAATAGCTTCTGGCCCCGTAGCCTTGGGTATACTGGGAGGTAGACTCCACAGAACATTTAACGCCATTGGCTACCACGTCAATTTAGCTGCACGTCTTGAAAGCCAAGCTCGTCCCAGCGAAATTCTGATCGATGAAAATACATTTAATCAAACTGGAAACAATCTGCAACAAAATTTTGCGCCAGCGTCCCTGTTATTGCAAGGAATAGCTGAGCCGATACGCATTTATTCCTGGTTGGTAAAATAATGAGCGAATCGATTACAGATGAACTTTTTGCCGCTCTGAATATTGTAGTTTTAGAGCTGGAGGACGGAGGTTTTAAAGTTATCGGTCAAGTTCCCGATTGGTTTAGTCAATTTGACCCAGAATTGGCCTCTAAACGAGAGCGATTAACCCTGGAAAACTTTCATTTTATTGCTAATTTTATCATCGATGCTGAAAAATTTTGGAATAGTTCTGAAGCCGAACCGCTGAGTTCGGGAATCTGGATTGAAACCGATGTATCGGGGAACGAATACCAGTTTGAAGCCACAGCAATTCGTTTGAGACAGAGAAAGATATTATTAATCGAGTTGCTAAAGTTTGCCTATCAAGATAAACAGTTGCTCATCCAGAAAGGAAGGGAAAATCGTTTACTTTACGATCGGTTAGTTAAAGAAATGCAAAAACAAGAAATACTCTTGCACTGCATCGTTCACGATTTGGGAGGACAAATTACAGCAGTTGCTAATTCTTTAGATCTGATCGGCAGCGAAAATTTGACCACCCAAGGAAGAACCTTTTTAGAAATAGGTAAGAGTCAAGCCATGCAGCAAGGAATGTTAATCAGGGAAATATTGAATGCATTTTCGTATGACATGGAATCGATTGAAACTTTTATATTCGACCCCGATTTAGCTCCAGATGTGGCGACTGCTGTCAAAGAAATCGTTGATGGTTTCCGACCGAGTTTTGCCATGAGCAACATCAATTTGTGCCTGGGTTCAAACATCGATAGACTGGAAGAAAGTAAAGCTGTTGGCGAAAAATTACATCTCGATCGGGTTGTGTTTAACCTGGTGGAAAATGCCTTCCGCCATAGTCCCCCGCACACTACGGTAACCGTTGACGTTGGCGATGAAGGAGAATTTCTGCTGTTGACAGTGGAAGATGAAGGTGCGGGTGTATCCCCGGATATTGTCAACAGACTGTTTCAAAAATTTGTTCAAGGGAAAGGTAAAACTGGTCGAGCTGGTTTGGGGCTTTATTTTTGTCGCATTACGGTAGAAAGTTGGGGTGGTACTATAGGTTATACACTGCGTCAGTCAGGCGGTTCTCGGTTTTGGGTTCGCCTTCGTAAAGCAGTTTAACTCGTTTGGCTTGTTTGTGTAGAGGCAGCATTAATGCTGCCTCTAGACAAACTTTCGGTGTACCTCATACGGCTGCATCCGCTATATTTTCATGGTTCCACTGATTGATTGGTAAAACCCGCCCCTACAGCATAAAAAATTATATACTACCATTGCTACCGGACATGATATAACTCGTTCCCAGGCTCCTGCCTGGGAACGAAAATCAGAGGCTCTGCCTCGCCCTTTAGTAACAACCAAATCAATTGTGGTAAAGACTCAAAAATTTCCCAGATGGCGTAGATTTTTCTTTGGTATCCGCACCCGCATTATCGCTTTGTACCTAGTGCTGATGGCTGGATCGACAGGTATATCGATTTTAGCCGTGCGTGAGGTTCTTTCAGTGCGGTTAGAACAAAGGGGTAAAAACCTTCTCGTTCAAGAGGTGCAAGAATTTCGTCAACTGCTCCAACAATGCGATCGTTCCAGTTGCAATGCTTCGAATTTATTTGACACTTTTCTTTACCGAAATATCCCGGTTGAAGGAGAGTTTATGCTGACGCTGCTCGAAGGTAAGATTTACAAATCCAGTCCGGTTGCTCTACCAGAAACCCTACGGATGAATGGGAAACTCATCGAGCATTGGGCGCAATTAAAGCAGCCAGAAAAGGGGGAAAAATTGACTTTAACCGATACGCTGCGCTACATGGCAGAGCCAGTCATAATTGGGGGAAAAACGCGCGGGGTGTTTGTCATTCTCCACTCTACCTCGTTTGAGGTGGAGAAAGTTAATGAAACAACTGCTGTAATGATTTTAGTAACTAGCGCTATCTTATTTGTGAGTGGATTTGTGACTTGGGCGGTAGCTGGAAAAGTGTTAAAACCTTTGCGCTTACTAACTGCAACAGCCCATTCTATTACCGAATCAAATGTGAGCCAGCGCATCTTTGTTGAGGGTTCTGATGAAATTGCTGAACTGGCGATGACTTTTAATGAAATGCTCGACCGACTTGAGGCAGCTTTTACGAGTCAACGGAATTTTATCAACGATGCCGGTCACGAATTGCGGACGCCAATTACTATTATTCGCGGTCATTTGGAATTGTTAGAATATCAACCCGAAGAACTACATGAAACTTTGGCTATAGTGAACGATGAGTTGGATAGGATGAACCGATTGGTTAAGGATTTGCTATTCTTAGCTAAAGCAGAAAGACAGGATTTTTTATCCTTAGAAATTGTAGAAATTAGTACGTTTATTCAGGAATTATTTGCGAAGCTTAAAGCTTTGGGAAATCGGCATTGGCAGTTGGAATTGAACCCATTGAATCGTTCCCATGCTCAGCCTGGGAACGAAAATATTTTGGCAGACAAACAGCGACTGACTCAGGCACTGATGAATTTGGCTCAAAATGCGGTGGAACATACAACGATTAATGATACAATTACTTTAGGAGCCGATTTAACAAAAAGCCAGATTCGCTTTTGGGTGCGGGATACGGGAGAAGGAATTCTGCCTGAAGATCAACAGCGCATTTTCGCTCGGTTTGCTCGTGCTGCTAAAACTCGCAGGCGTTCTGAAGGCTATGGTTTGGGATTGGCAATTGTGCGAGCGATCGCAGAAGCCCACGGCGGCAGGGTAGAATTACAAAGTCAGCCGGGAAAGGGTTCAACTTTTACGCTAATTTTGCCAATTGCTAATAGCTAATGGCTAATGGCTAATGGTAGAATTTACACGGTCAATTAGCAATTAGCAATTAGCCATTAGCAATGAACCGAATTCTCATCGCGGAAGACGAACCGCGCATTGCTTCGTTTCTGGAAAAAGGATTAAAAGCGAATGGCTTTACGACAATCGTTGTGGAAGACGGCGATGCAGCGATTAGAGTTGCTGATAGCAACGATTTCGATCTGTTAATTCTAGATTTGGGATTACCTGGAAAAGATGGATTGCAGGTATTAGAAGAATTGCGGGGAAGAGGGGAAACTCTGCCGATTATTATTTTAACCGCAAGGGATGAAGTCAGCGATAAAGTAGCGGGATTTGAAAGCGGTGCGGATGATTACGTTACCAAACCATTTCGATTTGAAGAATTGCTGGCGCGAGTGCGCGCGAGGTTAAGAAATCAAAAATCTGCACCTAAAAAAGATGAGATGATTCTCAAAGCGGGGGATATTGTTTTAGACTTGCGATCGCGCACCGTTACAGTAGGCGATCGCGTTGTCGAATTATCCGCCCGCGAATTCATCTTAACCGAAACCTTTGTCAGACATCCCGGACAAGTTTTAAGTCGAGAGCAATTACTCAATCGCGTCTGGGGTTACGATTACGACCCCAACTCTAATATTGTAGATGTTTATGTGGGTTATTTAAGAAAAAAATTAGGCAGCAACAAGATAGAAACCGTCAGAAGCATGGGCTATCGGCTGCGTTTATAAGAACTTTCTCATGAAACTTTAATAAAACTTTTATCCGCAAAATACAGACTGAGGGTAGAAGCGGTTACAGCGGATTGCTTTTCAAGTGAGGTACAGCCCTTGGGCTTCGTTTGTGTAGCGGCACCCTTAAGGGTGCCGCTACACAAACGAAGCCGTACCTCATACGGCTGCAATCCGCTATAAAACCCGCTTTGCTTCGGGGCTTTTGCCTTGGGCGGGCAGAATGCCCACCCCACAAAGCCAGTCAATTTCTTCTGGGGTCTTTGCCTTGGGCGGGCAGAATGCCCACCCCACAAAGCCAGTCAATTTCTTCTGGGGTCTTTGGTTTGGGCGGGCAGAATGCCCACCCCACAAAGCTAGTCAATTTCTTCTGGGGTCTTTGCCTTGGGCGGGCAGAATGCCCACCCCACAAAGCCAGTCAATTTCTTGTGGGGTGGGCGGGCTGCAATGCCCACCCCACAAAGCTAGTCAATTTCTTCTGGGGTCTTTGGTTTGGGCGGGCTGCAATGCCCACCCCACAAAGCCAGTCAATTTCTTGTGGGGTGGGCGGGCTGCAATGCCCACCCCACAAAGCCAGTCAATTTCTTGTGGGGTGGGCGGGCAGAATGCCCACCCCACAAAACCAGCCAATTTCTTGTGGGGTGGGCGTCTCGCCCGCCCTTGGGATGGTCGTAATTTAGCAACTTATCGGGGACAAATATGACAGCAACAGCTATAAAGAACGCACAAGAACACCAGTGGCACAATTTACCTGAAGACAAGATCGGCCATATTTTAGCAACCGACCGCGAAAAAGGTTTAGAAGAAGTTGAAATTCCCCAGCGTTTGCGCGAATATGGATTAAACGAACTAACTGCAAAAGAAGGCAAACCTGTTTGGTTAAAATTCATCCTGCAATTTAACCAACCCCTCCTGATCATCTTAGTGTGCGCGG
This sequence comes from Microseira wollei NIES-4236, assembly GCF_020521235.1. Classification (GTDB taxonomy): domain Bacteria; phylum Cyanobacteriota; class Cyanobacteriia; order Cyanobacteriales; family Aerosakkonemataceae; genus Microseira; species Microseira wollei. The sequence continues at coordinate 11,331 of NZ_BLAY01000176.1, forward strand.
GTGCAATTAAAGCATTACTTGGAGAGTGGATAAATGCCAGCGTAATTTGGGGCGTAACGACAACAAACGCGATTATTAGCTTTACCCAAGAATCGCAAGCAGAAAGCGCGATCGCAGCGCTTGCTTCCGCCATCCGTACAGAAGCGACCGTGATTCGGGGCGGAAAAAAATTAAAAGTACCCTCGCAAGAATTAGTACCGGGGGATTTAGTATTACTCACCTCTGGCGACAAAGTACCCGCCGATTTGCGCTTAATAAAAACCCGCGATTTGCAAATCGATGAATCTGGTTTGACAGGCGAGTCGGTAGCAGTAGAAAAAGATGCGGAAGAGGCAACCTTGCCACCGGAAACCCCTTTAGCAGAACGCTTAAATATGGCATATGCCGGAGGTTTCGTCACCTTTGGACAAGGTAGCGGGATTGTTGTCGCAACGGGGAATAAAACCGAAACGGGTAAAATTTCCCAGTTAATTGAACAACGGGTAGACCTGACCACGCCCTTGACGCGCAAGTTTAATCAATTCAGCCAAAATTGGCTTTACTTCGTGCTATTGGCGGCGACGCTGACGTTTGCGATTGGTTTGGGGCGATATACTTTTCAAGATGCTGTAGAACCTGCGATCGCATTAATTGTAGGCGCAATTCCTGAAGGTTTGCCCGCAGTTATTACCGTCACCCTAGCAGTTGGTGTCGCCCGCATGGCGAAGCGAAATGCAATTGTCCGCAAATTACCAGCAGTAGAAACCCTCGGCGGTGCGACGGTGGTTTGTTCGGATAAAACCGGAACTTTGACCGAAAACCAAATGACCGTCCAAGAAATTTATGCAGGCGGTGAAACTTACAACGTCACGGGTGGCGGTTACAATCTTGAAGGCGAAATTCAGCATAAACAAACGCCAATTAATGCCAAAGATCTCCCGGTTTTGGCAGAATTGCTGTTGGCAGGAGTATTGTGCAACGATTCCCACTTGGAACAAAAGAACGGCAACTGGGTAGTCATTGGAGATCCCACCGAAGGCGCGTTAATTACCGTTGCCAATAAAGCGGGGTTAATTCAACAAGCAGCAGAAAGAATGAACCCCAGATTTGACTCAATTCCCTTCGAGTCTCAGTTTCAATATATGGCAACCTTGCACCAAACTCGCCATGCCAAGGTGATTTATGTAAAAGGTTCGGCAGAAGCGATTTTAAAACGCTGTTCTGCTGCCTTCAATAAAGATGGAAAAATTACCACACTCGATGTGGAAGCAATTAATCAGCGCGTCGATCAAATGGCAAAACAAGGGTTGCGGGTGCTAGCTTTTGCCAAGAAAAAAGTAGCGGAATCACAAGATAAAGTCGATCATTCTGATATTGAATCGGGGTTGGCATTCATCGGATTGCAAGCAATGATCGATCCGCCCCGCCCGGAAGCGATCGCCGCCGTCCACGCCTGTCAAGCTGCGGGAATTCAGGTGAAGATGATTACCGGAGATCACATCACCACCGCACAAGCGATCGCCCGCCGCATGGGTTTCCGCAATCAGAATAAAAAAGTTGTGGCATACACAGGTGCCCAACTTGCCAAAATGACCCCGAACAAACTCGCCAACGCCGTAGAAGAAGGGGTAGTATTTGCCCGCGTCGCCCCCGAACAAAAGCTGCGAATTGTCGAAGCATTGCAATCAAAAGGTGAAATCGTAGCAATGACGGGAGACGGAGTAAACGACGCCCCCGCCCTCAAACAAGCGGATATCGGTATCGCCATGGGAAGCGGTACGGAAGTATCAAAAGAAGCGGCAGATATGCTGTTAACTGATGATAATTTCGCCTCGATTGCAGCAGCGGTGGAAGAAGGGCGATCTGTTTATAAGAACCTAATTAAAGCGATTTGCTTTATTCTCCCGGTCAACGGTGGGGAATCGATGACGATTTTAATCAGCACGCTTTTGGGTCGAGACTTGCCAATTTTATCGCTACAAATTCTGTGGCTAAATATGCTCAACTCGATTACGATGACGGTTCCGCTTTCATTTGAACCCAAGTCCAGTGGTCTAATGAAACAGCCGCCCCGTCCGGTTAACGAACCCTTCCTGACGCCAAATCGCATCAAGCGGATTTTGGCAATTTCTCTCTATAACTGGACGCTAATTTTCGGCATGTTTGAATTTGTCAGACAAGCGCCTTGGGGCAGCACCGAATTAGCCCGGACAATGGCAATTCAAGCATTAGTGATGGGACGGATTTTTTACCTGATGAGCATTAGCCAATTGATGCCTTCCTTGATTGCCAAATTCCAAGGTTCCCAAGAAAAAGTCAGCGGTGCGCCCGCCCTGGCAGGTGGTATTATTGTCGCGGTAATCTTGCAGATTATCTTCGCCAACTCCCAGTTTATTAACAACATCTTCCAAACCGCACCAATGACTCTAGATCAGTGGATTATCTGTTTCCTGGCGAGTTTACCGATGATGGCGATCGCCGCATCCGTCAACCGCTTCGATCCGCCAAATTAAGTAAGCCAAAATTAGAACCCAACCAACTCACAAACAGGGGAATATCCCCTCTTTTTTTACAGCTAATACCTCCCTTTTTTATCAGTCTGCGTAGGCAGACTTTGTATGTGTAGCCGCGACTTCAGTCCTTAGGCAAAAAGTCGGTAATCCCAGGGGAGTTGGTATGACTAAACCCGCCCCCCTACACCTACAGAATCCCGGTTTCTTTAAGAAACCGGGATTCTAAAGCAAAATCCCTGTCCTCCCCGACTCCCAAAAATCTATCCTCAGATAGATGCGCCCAGAAAATAGTATAGTTTTGTAAAAAATCTGGCGTAACAATTCTCTAACTTTCAGAGCTAGACGATTTCCAACAGGCGTGCTTTAATATTGTGAAATCAGAGTAAGTCAGCCTAATCCAGCTTTTGCTGGAGCGGAGGAACCAAATTGTGGGGCAAATCTCTGCTAGTTTCGTGAGGAGTGAGGTAGAGAAGGGCAACTCTCAGCCCTAGTCCGTCAGCTAACTTCGTAGGCATTGAGAGGAGACTGAAGAGCGAGCATTTTCCCTAATGTTCTAAACTCATCAGTGTCCTTGGCTGGTACTGCTCAGTCATTTTTGTACCTGCTTCTGACACCTATGACAATTCAACTCAACTTGTCTGCTATTGCTATTGCTGGACAAGCAGCTTGGCGACGCGCTAAACCGATCGTTGTTCGCGATGTTGTTATCCTACCAGCCATTGGCTTTTTGGCAATCATTATCCTATGGTGGATTATTGCACTTGCCAATCACGAATTGATGCCCACACCGCCAGAGGCACTGGTCGCTAATTTAGATTACATTTTGAATCCATTTTACCAGCGCGGCCCCGGAAATTTAGGCATTGGTTGGTTATTGCTGGCAAGTTTAAGGCGGGTAATGCTGGGATTTCTTTTAGGTGCTGTAGTGGCAATTCCTTTGGGATTTCTGATTGGCATGTCCAGAGAAGCCATGTTAGCAATCAATCCCTTGATTCAGATTTTCAAACCCGTATCGCCCCTCGCTTGGCTGCCGATTTCCCTGGCAATTTTTAACCTGGCAGATCCTTCAGCAATTTTTGTAATCTTCATCACCTCTTTGTGGCCTACCATTATTAACACCGCCCTTGGAGTATCGAGCGTTTCCAAAGATTATCTTGATGTAGCACGGGTGTTAGAAATGCCCCGATGGCGGCGCATTACCAAGATTATTTTACCAGCAAGTTTGCCTTATATTTTTACAGGCTTGCGGATTAGTTTAGGCATTGCTTGGCTGGTAATTGTAGCGGTAGAAATGCTGACGGGCGGGATTGGAATCGGCTTTTTTGTCTGGGATGAATGGAGTAGATTAAACCTGAGTTCGGTATTCTTAGCCGTGTTAGTAATTGGCTTAACCGGCTTACTCCTAGACTTCGCCGTCAGCAGAATAGAAGCCTTCGTAACTCATCGCCCAAGAAAAGCAAACAGCTAATAGCTAATGGCTAATAGCTAATGGCTAATGGCTAATGGTTAATAGATAGCAAGCAAGCAATACTGTTAAAAATGCTTGTTTCTCCAACTAGCAACTAGCAACTAGCAATTAGCAATTAGCAATTAGCAATTAGCAATTAGCTATTAGCTATTAGCAATCGGTGGAGTGAATTGTATGCAAAACACCAATTATTTGAATCGCAGAGAATTTCTGTTGGGAATGGGGGCGACGGCGGCAACAATCGCGCTTTCTTCCTGTGCAATATCGGGTGACCGTTCTGCCAAAGGACTGACAGAAGAAGCGTTAGCCGTCGAACCTCTAGTAGATTCTAGAACCTTAGAAAAACCCAATATTACGGTTGGGTACGTGCCTGTAAATGATTGTGCGCCATTTGCGATCGCTTGGCAAAAAGGCTTCTTCCGCAAATACGGACTCAACGTCAAACTCAGCCGCGAAGCCAGTTGGGCTACCTCCCGCGACGGCTTAGTTTTTGGACGCCTCGACGCCTCCCCCGTCGTCTCCGGTGCCGTCACCAACGCCAGAATCGGCGCCGAAGGCGCGCGCCACGCCCCCTTGTGCGGTGCAATGACCATCCACCGCCACGGCAACGCCATGACGATGAATAAAGCCATGTGGGATTTTGGGTTACGTCCCTGGAAAGAATATAACGGCGATTTAGAAGCATTTGGACGCGATTTTCGCAACTATTTTGAACAACAACCCGCTGAAAAAAAAGTTTGGGCAGTTGTTCTGAGTTCCGCCATTTACGAATACTTTGTCCGCTACTTATCCGCAGCAGCAGGCGTCAATCCGTTCGAGGAATTTCGCGTCATTATCGTTCCCCCACCGCAGATGGTCACAAATGTCAGAATTGGCGCCATGCAAGCTTACATGGTAGCAGAACCTTGGAATACAAGGGCGATCGCAGGAAACGAAGGAATCGGCTTTACCTTCGCCCAAGGTAGAGAAATTTGGGAAGGACACCCAGACCGAATTTTAGGAGCGAGAGAAGACTTTATCAACGACAACCCCAAAACCTATCGTTCCCTGGTCAAAGCCATGATAGAAGCCTGCCAATATTGCAGTAAAGCGGAAAACCGCCCTGAAGTTGCCGAACTAATTACCGATCGCTCATTTACGGGTGCAAAACCCAAAAAAGGCCCCATAGATAGATTTACACGACCGGGAATTGTGGGAGAATATAACTATGGTGGATTTGATGGTAAAGACCGCACCATCGCATCAGATGAAACCACACTGTTCTTCGATTTACCTCCCAATCTTGCCCTCGATCCGAGATACCATTCAACCTTTTTGTGGCAGTCCCAAAGTATCTGGTTAATGACGCAAGCCGCCCGGTGGGGACAAATTAAAGAAATTCCCAAAAATGCCGAAGAGTTGGCGCGTAAAGCTTGGAGAACAGACCTTTACCGAGAAATTGCCGCCGAAATGGGGATTGAATGTCCAACGGAAGATTACAAAATCGAACCCGCCGAAGCATTTATAGATAATAAACAATTCGACCCCAGCGATCCAGTAAGCTATCTCAACAGTTTTGAGATTAAAGCAAATCGTCCCAAGCGGTTTTTCATTTCTTAAGTCAAGCGATCGCTAGCAAAAAATAAAGAACACCTGACAACTGGAGTTTTCAATGAAATCCACCTCCTTCTCAACAAATGCTCACCAACAAACCAGACGCCAACCGGCATTTCTGGAAATTGAGAACTTATATAAGTCTTACAAAAATGCCGATGGCAGTGAATTTGTCGTTCTCAGAGATGTCAATCTAACGATTGGCGAAGATGAATTTATTTCTGTAATTGGTCACTCTGGATGCGGTAAATCAACTTTACTGAAAATCGTTGCCGGATTGGAAAAAGCCACCGCTGGAGGGGTAAGACTCGATGGTAAAGAAATTCGCAAACCCGGATCTGAACGCATGATGGTGTTTCAGCACTACGGACTTCTGCCGTGGTTAACCGTGCGGGAAAATATTCGCCTAGCTGTCGATGAAGTGCTGAAAAATGCCAATAGAGCCGAAAAAATTAGCATTGTGAACGAACACTTAGCAATGGTAAATTTAACCGCAGCCGCTGATAAATATCCCGATGAAATATCTGGCGGGATGAAACAGCGGGTGGGGATTGCCAGAGCTTTAGCGACTCGTCCTAAAATGCTGCTAATGGATGAACCATTTGGAGCGTTGGATGCACTAACGAAGCGGAAATTGCAAAAGCAAGTGTTGGATATTTGGGAAAGTCATAAACAGGCGGTGATGATGATTACCCACGATGTAGATGAGGCAATTTATATGTCGGATCGTATCGTGCTGATGACAAATGGCCCTGCTGCTACGATTGGGGAAATATTAGAAGTACCCTTTCCCCATCCGCGCGATCGCCACGCCATGCGCGAATCCCAAGAATACTACGAACTACGCAATCACGCCTTGGATTTTCTGGAGCGCTATTTTACCCCAGACGAATAGATTTCGACTGCCGCACCAGCACCGACAAAACTGCGTTGCATTACAGAAAATTAAGCAAATTCCATCTTTACGAGCGAGTTTTTTTTCTGTAGGATGCAACCAAGTCATTCACTCTGTATAGAGGCATACCGTGGAAAACTGGCAAGCGATTATCGCTACGGCAACATTTATCGGTGTCATCTTCTTAGTCATGACTGAGTGGATACACCTAACCATTGCCGCATTTTTAGGTGCATTGCTACTGGTGTTTTTCAACGTCATGACTTTGCCAGAAGCCATTGGTTACATCGGTCAAAGTCACGGCACCCTCGGTTTATTCTTCGGCGTCATGGTACTCGTGCGCGCCTTTGAACCCACCAAAATTTTTGACTACCTAGCCACGCAAATGGTGCTATTGGCTAAAGGTAGAGGCAATCTCTTACTGTTAGGTATTGTCGGCATTACAACGCCGATATGTGCCGTTTTACCCAACGCCACAACCGTAATGTTACTAGCACCATTAATTCCGCCAATGGCAGAAGAAGTAGGGGTAAATTTTGTTCCATTACTAATTTTAATGGTATTTGTAGCAAACAGTGCCGGTTTATTAACCATCGTCGGCGATCCGGCAACATTTATTGTCGGAGATGCCATCAATCTCAGCTTTACAGATTACCTATTGCGCCTCAGTTTAGGTGGAGTTATTGCTGTTGTTACGGTAGTTGCCACCCTACCCTTTTTATTTCGTAAAATTTGGAACACCAAATTAGAAAACCTCAACCAACTCCCCCATCCTCAAATTAACCATCCGCGAGTATTGGCAGTGGGAGGTTTAATTGTAGCCTTTGTACTGCTGTTTTTTGTCATAGGAGAAGCCCTACCCGTTCCCATTTCACCCGCTGCGGTAGCCTTACTGGGAGCCGCTTTAGCAATGCTTTTGGCTCATCATACCAAGATCGATACAGTTAACCATATCTTGCGGGATCTAGACTGGAGTACCTTAATATTCTTCATGTCGATTTTTGTTTTAATTGGCGGATTGCAAAAAACAGGCGTCGTTCAAGGTTTATCAGGAGTATTGGCAACAATCTTAGGAACAAATATAGCCTTGGGTTCGATAGTCATCCTCTTTTTTGTGGGACTTATATCCAGCGTTGTTCCCAATATCCCCCTCGTGGTAGCGATGGTGCCATTACTCAAACAATACATTGTCAATGTAGGATTAGTAGGAGCGGAAGTTTTATCGCCAGACTTTCAAGGACAGTTTCCCCCCGAAGTCCTACCGCTATTTTATGCCATGATGTTTGGGGCAACTTTAGGAGGAAATGGCACCCTAGTAGGCGCATCATCGAATATCGTAGCGGCGGGAATTGCTGAACAACACGGACGCCGAATTTCGTTTAAAAGATTTCTCCGTTACGGCATTCCGGTAATGACTTTGCAGTTAATCACATCCGCCTTGTTTGTCATCGTTCGCTTTCTATTGTAGGGGCGGCTTTCACCAACCATTTATGCAATCGACAATTTTGTTAAGAATCCCGGTTTCTTAGAGAAACCGGGATTCTGCTATGTGTTTTGCTCAAAATATTAGGGTGCGTTAGCTTTAGCCTAACGCACCCTACGCATCTTACTAAAAAACAAAGTAACCCAAGTTGCTAGTTATCTCATGCATGCTGGCTAATGGCTCATGGCTAATGGCTAATATCACGAAAAATGGTATATTAACTAGCTCTCGCAATCAGCAATTAGCAATTAGCCATTAGCAACTTGAGTTAATAACTAACAACTAACTAAAAAGAGGAGGTATGTTCGGTTTTTAGTGGGTATAAGAGATGAAGTGCAGCACGTCGCGCAGAACGCTATAGCCAGCCATATCCCACAGCAAATAGGCGAGGAAGCCAATCATAGCGAGGCGACCATTCCACAGTTCTGCTTGAGGATTGAAGCCAAACAAGAAAGCGTTGCGGTCTTTACCGTTGTAGGCTAGAGCAACAGGAGGTAGATTGGTGGTGCTGCGAGTTTCAGGTGTTTGCATAGTTTCCAAACCTCGATTTACATTACTTAACGTTTGTTACTTTCATAGTAGCTACTCTCCACGAAACCGAGGTCTACCTATAGGTACAGAAAGCAAGCTATCTAAAGGTTGATCTCAAAATTGCTATTTTCAATACAAAACTCTATCCCTAGAAAGTGAGCAAATAGCTAGAAAATCAATCAATTATTCCAACTTTATATAAACTCGCTTCTCAATCCTGCTCTTGCAGCAAAGTTCAGACTTGGGAGAGATGCTTTTACCCTTCAGATCCAGCCATTCTAACCCAAGGGGTGTGAATTTTTCCCCGATTACGGTGTAGGGACACGGCCAAAATAAATAGTTGTCAAAACTATCTAAATTGTTGCTGCCGTGTCCCTACTGTTGGGGGGTGAATTTTTCCCCATTACGGTGTAGGGACACGGCCAAAATAAATAGTTGTCAAAACTATCTAAATTGTTGCTGCCTTGTCCCTACTGTCGGGGGGTGAATTTTTCCCCATTACGGTGTAGGGACACGGCCAAAATAAATAGTTGTCAAAACTATCTAAATTGTTGCTGCCGTGTCCCTACTGTTGGGGGGTGAATTTTTCCCCGATTACGGTGTAGGGACACGGCCAAAATAAATAGTTGTCAAAACTATCTAAATTGTTGCTGCCTTGTCCCTACTGTCGGGGGGTGAATTTTTCCCCGATTACGGTGTAGGGACACGGCCAAAATAAATAGTTGTCAAAACTATCTAAATTGTTGCTGCCGTGTCCCTACTGTTGGGGGGTGAATTTTTCCCCATTACGGTGTAGGGACACGGCCAAAATAAATAGTTGTCAAAACTATCTAAATTGTTGCTGCCTTGTCCCTACTGTCGGGGGGTGAATTTTTCCCCATTACGGTGTAGGGACACGGCCAAAATAAATAGTTGTCAAAACTATCTAAATTGTTAATGCCGTGTCCCTACTGTCGGGGTGTGAATTTTTCCCCATTACGGTGTAGGGACACGGCAAAAATAAATAGTTGTCAAAACTATCTAAATTGTTGCTGCCGTGTCCCTACTGTTGGGGGGTGAATTTTTCCCCATTACGGTGTAGGGACACGGCCAAAATAAATAGTTGTCAAAACTATCTAAATTGTTGCTGCC
>NZ_BLAY01000177.1 GCF_020521235.1 Microseira wollei NIES-4236
TCCCCTGGTAGGTCTTTAACTCTTGCCAATAACGTAGGTGTTGCCACCTAAGTCTGGTAAACTCTGGACTTCTTTCAAAGCCCCCGCTATAATCGGTACTCCGATTTAGCGGCGGGTTGTTTACCTATGCGGTGAAGGCTTATCCCATGAATGTTAACATTACACCTTTGGTGATGGATGAGTTGATTCGGTTGGTGTTGCTAGCACGGGATGAGATCGAAGCAGGTATAGTTCCTCAACCCAATGATAATGCTGGAAATTGTCCTCTGCCTTACTCCGATTTCTCCAACATCACGCCCCTGGAATGTGCATCCGATGAGGCAGGTGCAGGCGGCGCCACCTCAGATAACCTTCTCTCTGGCATTGGGCGGCAATCCCTCAAGGCATTGAAGCGGCAACGGAAACGCCGTCGTGGTCGTTAATCGTAGTCTGTATTGAGTTGCAAGTTGAGCCTGAATCCCCGCAATAGAATTGCGGGGATTCAGGCTTTGTTTAATTGCAATACCCCTGAAGACTTGAAAAGTCTGGAGAAGTCTAAAGTCCTGTGGTGGGAAAAATATTGAACGATCCGGGATATTGGGCAGGAAAGGCGATTCGAGCTGCACAAAGTTGAGGGAGAGACTTGAAAATTATCGCCTCATCATATGATTGTAACCACAGCTCTGTTCCCGACTTAAATCGGATTCATCCACCCATCAAACAAGACTGATATCATGTCCTTAGGCATCGGTAGTGTATGGTGGGGGTGTGATATCATGTCCGGTTGCATAGATTGCATATAGTCGATTGTGCGAAAAGCTGTTTTTTTCCTCCCACCTGCTCACCTGCTCACCTGCTCACCTGCTTACCTGCTAGCCTAACGCTACCGATGCCTAAGGACATTATATAACTCCTGTATGTTTTACCATACCAATTTAATCACAAAAATTACCGCGTGCAGCCGGACCGAGCCAACAGTAACTACTATGCTTGATTGATTGGTTTTGAAGACATTTTTGGGAATTCGACCGCTTGCCGTTCAATTCCTTTATTACTGGTTACAGCCAGGTAAATACCGATTATGATAACAACAAAATCTACCAAATTCACCCAACTCAAAGTCTCTGCAAAAATCAGCCAAGCTAAAAAAGCAGCCACAACCGGATCTAACAGATTAATCATAGCAACAAAGCTAGAAGACAAGTATTTGATACTGTATGCAAGCATCCCATGACCGACAACAACAGTTAAACCCAAAGCAATAACAGTTAGCCAACAATTCCTAGAGTGGGGAAACCATTCATCGCCAGCGAGCAATATCACCACTCCAAACAAAAGTGTTGCAATCCTACAAACCCAATTCATGATAGTTATAACTGTTAATTGCGTCCGCATTTTTTCAACAGTCAAAAGATAAGCACTCCAGAAAACAGCGGAGAGCAAAGCCAGTAAGTCACCTTGGAGTTTAACAGAATCAATTTGTAAATCATCGAACCCCAAGACGATTGTTCCTATAGTGGCGATCGCCAGACCAGTTAAAAATTTATAATCAAAACGTTGATTAAACAGTAGCCATCCCCCCAGTGTCGTGAAAAGTGGAGTCAAGCTATGTATCAATGCTGAGTTAGCAACACTGGTCTGAGTCAGTGACACAGACCAGAAAAGCTGTGTAAAGAAGCAAAATACTGCTGCCACCACTAAAAGTAAAATTTGTTTGTTGTCGAGTGACTGCTTGATCTTGGGTTCTGCTTTGAACCAACGCTGATGCACAAGCGTAACTTCTTGCGACAGTCCCAAGATTAAGGCCGCTATCAAACAACGATTGAAACTTATAACATTGGGGCTGATTTCGATTTCACTCCATCGGACCAAGATGGGTATAATACCGAAAATCCCTAGAGCAATTAAATTAGCAATAATTGCTTTTGTTTTTTTGTCATCATACTTCAGGTTACTAATTGCTAGCTGGTTGCTCATAAAAATTTCACAAAATCCCTAGTATCTAAATATCATCTTACCCTTCTATATTCTCTGAAGCAACAATTTAGGTAAATAAAGTGAAAATAGCTATCCCTACCTATGGCGGGCACCGACGCCCACCCCACAAGAGATTGAAGGTTTTGTGGGTTGCGCCTCTCGCCATTGTTGTGAGTTTATTTATATTCACCTACTTATCGCTATCCTTGCACATTTTAAAACCCCGATCTAACATGACTCAACCATCTTCTGCCTATAATTTCATTGCATCTCATAATCAGGATGTTCAAGTTAGCCTTTACACCCTATCAAGGAATTGCTCAAAATAGCGCTCGCCTGAGTCAATAAATTTATTAATATGATGTCACCTTTCTCTGTCGGAATCGCACTGAAAATATAGAATAACATTTTTCTCAGTTGTCTGGGACGAAGCATACTTTTTGGCTAACTGGGGGAGGCACTCAATAAGTATTAACGGCTTCTGAATTATTAGGTACTCATTATATCCGTTTCCCTAGGATATATAAAAAGCATTGTCCAGTCAGATACCCATAAAAAAATTACGCTCTTATCCAGGCTAGAAAGTTAGATATGTATATAAAATAGACTCAAATCCAGCCCACTCTATATGATTAGTAATCAAGACAGGTGATAGATTGATCTAACCGGGAGCATGTCAACTTTGTAGCCGACACCCGCGCATGGTGTCGCTACACAAACAAAGCCTGCTTTGGCAGGCTTTAAAAGCTTTAGCCCGCGAAGGATGGCTCTCGTTTGTATAGCCGCACCATGCGCGGGTGTCGGCGTAAATTTACAAACCTGACATGCTCCCGATCTAACCGAACTTCCCCCATTCAAATGTAATAAAATAGCCCCAAAACATTTCCCTATAAATGGTATTATGAGTCTATTCTAATAATCGAATATTTTTAATATTTAAATTTTTTCACAGATTCCCATTATGAGATAAGTATAGCAAAAATGGGGAGAGATGGCAACCCCCTAAACGAAAAAAATCTGATTAATTTGGTAACGATTAGCTAAAAGCGGAAACAGTCTACAACTAGACGAAAACCGCAAACTGAGTAGGGGGAGATTGATATCATGTCCGGTTCTTCACCCATAGTGAGGAATGACTTGGGAGAACGGTGACACGGTGACGCTGTGAGATTTTTATTAAGGGTAATCGACCGGACATGATATGACCTCCCCACCCAGGATCTTCCTGTGGAAATTGGCAAGGAAAAGTTACGCAACGTGGATTTATAGCGGATTTCATTCGGATGAGGTACACCGCCTTTTGTGTAGCGGCACCCTTAAGGGTGCCGCTACACAAACGAAGCGATAACGCTGTACCTCACGCGGCTGCAAGCCGCTGTATGCCGTTGGGTAACCTCAGTAATGGTAGGGTGTGTTAGCCCGCAGAGTACGGCACGACACTTCCAGAAACCCGGTTTTTTGCCAAAACCGGGTTTCTAGCTGTGCTAAAAATTACCGTCCAGACTTCCTAGTATTGGTGAGAAATCGCTTGAAATAGCGAATCAGAATGGCGATTACCTCGCCCGGTTTTCCTGTCGGTTGCAGGGGACTCCATTCATCTACGTGAGCGTATCCCTTTTGATACAAGATGTGCATCTGTTCAATCACACCTTCGCGGCAACCAACGAGGATCATCCGCACTGGTTCTCGTTCGGGTAAGCTGGAATCAGCATTGGCACTTCCAGAAGCAATCGAGTCACGCACGAATTCTTCAGCCATGATATTTTCTCCTGTTTTGGGTTTTACCTGAAACAGCAAGAAGGCTCACGTCTGACCCGAAGGGCAGCGTGAGATGAATTGCGAGTGAGTCGAGGAGCGTGGTCTGACCAAATTTGAGCGCAGCGAAAACAGAGAAGACCACAGCGACGAGACGAACAAAATATTGTGTTTTCTGGAAACTTTTTCAGAATCTGTGTTATCATGAATACATAAACACGGTAATAGGTCGATGCCATGTATAGAGCGCTGTTAGTTAGAATCTATCCCACCGATGAGCAGGAATCTTATCTAGCTCAGTGTTTCGGTAATACAAGATGGTTGTGGAATTATATGCTAAATGCCACGACTAGCGCGTATCAAGAAACTGGGAAAGGACTTGTCTTCGCTGCGATGGATAAATTGCTTCCTGGATTGAAAAAAGAATTTGAATGGTTAGGACTTGCTTATAGTCAAGTATTGCAGCGAGTAACATTCAATCTTTCAAGTGCGTTTGTCAATTTCTTTGAAGGACGCGCCAAATTTCCTAGATTCAAATCAAAACACGGTAAACAGTCAATCCAGTACCCTCAAAATGTGAAGCTTATGCCACAGGACTCTGTGATTAAGTTTCCCGGTAATTTGGGGATGGTTAAAGCCGTGTTTCATCAAGAACTACCAGACGCAAAGTTCACGACGGTAACCATATCGAAAAATGCAGATGGTAGATACTACGCTTCTATTCTCTTAGATCGAACCGATAACCCGGTAGTCGCAGTTAACCAAGCTATCGGTGTTGACTTAGGACTCAAAAACTTTGCGGTAACTTCTGACGGTTCAAAATATGACCTTCCTAAGAAACAGCTAGTAAAGTTAGAGAAGAATAAAAAGCGTAAGCAAAAAAAACTAGCTAGAAAAACTGACAAGACTTCTAAAAAGCGTCTTAAGGCTAAACGTTTAGTTGCAAAAGTCTCTAGCAAAATAGCTAGAGTTAGAGAGGATTTTATACACAAGCTATCTCGCTTTCCGGGCATACGAAAACCAAGTAATTTGTGTGGAAGACTTGGCAGTTAAGAATATGGTTAAAAATCCTAACTTGGCAAAATCTATAAGTGACCAAGGGTGGGGAATGTTTTTAACTATGCTCAAATACGCTGAAAAGTTTGGTCATGTATACCAAGAGATAGGGCGTTTCTTCCCATCATCTCAACTTTGTAGCGATACTCTACTCCCAATCCCAATGTTGCAAAATGGTTATGATTCATTGGGGTTTAGGTTTGTAGATTGTCCGCACTGCCTTCATCAGCATGATAGGGACATCAATGCTGCGATAAATATTAGAAATGAGGGTTTGCGATTATGGGCGTTAGGAACTAGCGCTTCTGCCCAAGGAGGGGATGTAAGACCAAAGTCGCCAGGACGTAAAAAATCTATGGCAGCAGAGGCAATCCCCCGCGAGTTGGGAAGCCTACACTGACCCGTCAGGGCAGTGTAGGTAGTTCACTAGAAAACCCAAAAATATAGCCACCTCGCATAGGCATGTCAAAGTAGGGTGGCTGCGGAGAATGTTAAAATTCTCTATCGAGCCTCCTTACTGCCTTACACAGTGTGGGGGTTAAGCTATCCATCGCTGCTTCAACAGCTTTGGGTAGCGGAACTAGATTTTTGGGGACATCGGTTGCTTCGGTTCGCGAAAGCAATCGATACGATTGAGCATAGCTGTTTAGGGTGGGAGCGTCAAGATATGGGGTGGGGGTGGGATCGCACCCCTGAACTGCTTGAAATTTCGAGTTCGCAACATGGAACTTCGAGTTCGCAACATGGAACTTCGAGTTCGCAACATGGAACTTCGAGTTCGGAACATGGAACTTCGAGTTCGCAACATGGAACTTCGAGTTCGGAACATGAAACTTCGAGTTCGCAACATGGAACTTCGAGTTCGGAACATGAAACTTCGAGTTCAAAGTGCGATCGCTCAAATCTCGCACCTCAAGAAACCCGGTTTTTTGCAAAAAACCGGGTTTCTGCGCCAGAGTTTGCTATTAGGAAAAGGAAAAGAAGGATAAAAGGCTGAGGTTAAATGATGTCTTTCGGCACAGTTACCAGTATGCCTAATTACTGATATCATGTCCGGTAGCAAAGTTTGTGTAACTGCTAATAGCTAATCGCTGGCTCAATCAGGAAAAATACTATATTAGCAAGCTCGCAATTAGCAATTAGCCATCCATACACTACCGATACCACCTGGCATGATATAATATATCTGGCGATGGAGAAATTATGCATTAAATCTTGCAACTGCAAGGGCAAACCACCGGCAAATAAATTTCCACAGCGAGTAGCCAAAGTCGATTAAAATCGACTGATATTATTTACCAGTCCTCTTCAGAGGACTTTAGCTATTAGACAGGGAATTTATTCCCTGTCGTACCGACAACGAAGCGATTATATTTGTGTAAATTTAACACCTCATACATGCCTTTACTAACCCTTAACCCCGCTACCCGTTTCCGTCGGCACAATGTATTGCTGTACAATTAAAAACAACAGCAAAATCGGCGCCATAGAAATAACCGAACCAGCAGCAATCAAACGCCAATCTAAAACGAAAGTTCCTGCCAAAGTCGCCACTCCCAAAGGCAAAGTATAATACTCCGGACGGTCAACGACAATTAAAGGCCAAAGGAAATCGCTCCAAGAACCAATAAATACAAAAATCGCCAAAGTTACCAACGCCGGACGAATCGCGGGAAGCATAACAAACCACCAAATCCCCAATTCCGAACAGCCATCCATCCTAGCAGCTTCCTCTAATTCCTTCGGCACGCCTTGAAACGCTTGTCGCAGTAAAAAAATCCCAAAAGCCGAAGCAATTCCCGGAAAAATAATTCCCAGATAGCTATTTCTCAAACCCAGTTGCACCGTCAAAATATACAAAGGAATCATCACGATTTGGAACGGAATCATGATGGTAGAAACAATACTCGTAAAAATGATATTTTTCCCTCTAAAATCCAACCTGGCCAGCGGATAAGCCCCCAGGGAACAGAATAGCAAATTTAAACCTACAGTCAGAAAGGCAACCAGAGTACTGTTAAATAAATAAGTGGCAAACGGATTAGTTTGCCAAACCTTGATAAAATTCTCAAACGTCGGCTGACTGGGTAAAAGTTGGGGAGGAAACTGGAAAATCTCTTCCGTGGGGGACTTGAAAGAAGTACTGATAAGCCAGAATAAAGGGAAGAGCATGATTGTTGCGATCGCTGCCAACACCCCATACATTAAAATAATTTTGGATTTTGGCTCGTTCCCAGGCAGGATCCTGGGAATGCAGATGTTAGATTTCATTGCGTCACGATCAAACCAGATTCAGTACAGACACCATTTAACCGCCTATCCCATTCATCAACAGGTACTTGAGGCAAACAAGCAAAATCAAACACAATTCCAATAGTAAACTTAAACGACCACTCCGGCGAACACAACAAGCGGTCATAGAATCCGCCACCGTAACCTAACCGATATCCGCGCACATCGCAAGCAACAGCCGGAACCAGAATTAAATCCACCTCCTCCGGCTCTAAAGTCGGTGAATCTGCGTCAGGTTCAAAAATGCCATAAGCCCCGGTTAAGAGAGGTTCTCCAGGCTTCCAGCGATGCCAGACGAGAGATTTACCGTCCACACGAGGCAACCCCCACTGTTTGGTTTCTGCAAATAGGGAACTCAGATCTGGTTCTTGGCGAAAACTATAGTACGCCAGAATTGTTTTTGCTGATGAGAATAGGGGGGAAGATTGGAGGTGGAAACAGATGCGATCGCTCTTTGACCGCGATTCTTTTTCAGGCATTGATAGACGCTTTTTAAGGATACTTTGTCGTAATTCTGCTTTTTTCATCTGATTAAAATTCCAACAGAAAAACCCGTTGTTTTTCAGACAACGGGTTAATAAAATCCGCCGCAGTAAAACTAGCCTGAAACTGTAGTTTCAGAAACCTTTTGATTCACAAAAACTTCTTTCTTCCTTGCTAGCGATGCGACGGCGCGCACCGGAATTTCCCTGATTTGATGGATAATCAGATTCCAAATATATCCATATTGAGGGAAGCGCTTGAGTAGAAAAATCTCAGCAAACACGTAAAACCTTCTCGTTCTTCTATATTGGGGAGGATTATCCTCAATTCGGATTTGTTCGGGGGATGGTAACAAGTGACCAATTACCTTGCCTTTTTCATAAAATTTTGCCTGTAAAAATAGCCCCAGAAGCCTATCCAAACACCAGAAAGGAACGTACTTGAAATATCCCACCACATTCATCATGCTAGCAATTTCTTGTATCGTCTCCTGAACCATTTCATTTTTCCATACTTTCTTATCGAAATTCTCAGTATGGGGGCCGTGTTGGTCTTGTCTTCCCCTTAAAATACACAGCCAATCAAACTTATTATCCACCGGAGCGATGGGAATTTCTAACATGTACTCGTTAGTTTCTGTAAATAAATTAGAGTTCCCTTTGGCTTTGCTGCAAACTTTCAATTGCTCGATATTTGGCAGCCTCTCCCAGGGAGTTTCAAACATCCGCTTATCTCCATAATCAAAATCCTTGCGATTTAGCCGCATCACCCAGCTATCTGGAAATCTCTTGTAATACTCGACGGCTATTTCTGCTATATCAGGATTGAGATATTCGTCGCAATTAATTGTCAAAACATAAGTCCCCCTTGCATTCAAAAGCCCCGTAAGCCGTTGGATAATTTCTCCTTTAAAAGGGCTGTTAATCTGCTGCAAGCGAGGATCTTCAATTGGATGCTTGCTGAGTCCTGGTGGATGAACCACAATCAACTCTACATCTCCTTTTATCTTCACTAGCTCTCGAATCCAATTTTCGGGAAATCCTGGTCTTGTCGGACTAACGATTGATAAGATAGGTTTTGTCATTTTCTCTCCAAATACCCTTGTTTTACAAAGATTTCTGACTCTACACCGCCGCTCAACTTAGATATAACTTTGCCCTCTACTTGCAGTTTTTCTGGCAGCTATTTAGCACAATTTTTCTCAAATACTAGATATATAAATTATCATATATTTTACTCAAATAATTGTCAAGCAACTGAATAACTTCTTTAATATTTTGAGGTTGGATTAACCGGAAGTTTATGAAATTTTTGCTCCCAGGCATAGCGACTTTTTATAGCGGTTTGCATCTTGGTAGAATACAACAGCGGTTAGAGGCGCACTGCTGTGCGCCCCTACAGCAATAAACCGCTGGCAAAAGTATCAAACCCGCCAGGGAATAAATTCCAAGGGCTTTTAGCGAACGTCCGTTTTAACGGACAGTTTTGATTGCATTTAGTCGGTTTTAACCGACTTGTAGAGACGTTACATGTAACGTCTCTACAATCCGGAAATTTATTTCCGGGCGGGTTTGATACTTTTGCCAACGGTCTAATAGACAACTACTGTATTCCACCAAGTCACAAACCGCTATAAACTTAGTAAAAACCCGTTTTCTTAAAGAAAACGGGTTGTTCAAACCCATGAATTTGCCACACCTATTCAGCCTGCTGACGATACCACTCAATAGTATTCTTCAGCCCTTCCTGAAAGCCCACTTGAGCAGTGAAACCAAACTTTTCCTTTGCCCGTTCCGTATCTAAACAACGACGGGGTTGCCCATTTGGTTTATCAGTTTCCCAGACAATTTCACCCTCAAAACCCATCAAGTCGCAGATTGTTTCCACCAAATCTTTGATGGTAATTTCATAACCCGTTCCCAAATTAACTGGGTCAGATTCGTTGTAAAATTGGGTAGCCATAACAATACCCCGCGCTGCGTCAGTCGAGTAAAGAAACTCGCGGCTGGGAGTGCCATCGCCCCAAACGGGTAAATGCTTGTCTCCCCGCTGCTGTGCTTCGTAAACCTTGCGAATTAACGCCGGAATCACGTGAGAACTTCTGGGGTCAAAATTATCTTCAGGGCCGTATAAGTTTACCGGCAAAAGGTAAACGCCGTTAAAACCGTACTGCTGTCGGTAAGATTGGAGTTGGACTAACAAGGCTTTTTTGGCAATGCCGTAGGGAGCATTAGTTTCTTCCGGATAGCCATTCCAGAGGTCATCTTCTTTGAACGGCACCGGAGTAAATTTGGGATAGGCGCAGATAGTGCCGACGCAGACGAATTTTTGGACGCCTGTTTGATAGGCGGAGTGAATTAGCTGAACGCCCATCATCAGGTTGTCGTAGAATAGTTCGGCTGGCTTTTCCCGGTTTAGACCAATACCGCCGACATGTGCTGCTAGGTGGATAATGATATCCTGTTGATCGGCGGCGCGCTGACAAGCTGCGAGACTTCGCAGATCGAAATCGCGCGATCTCGGCACCGTAATCTTGTTAGGATCGGCTCCCGATAAGAGCAATTGCTTCACCACCTGGCGGCCTAAAAACCCAGCCCCACCAGTGACCAAAATCCGTTTATCTTTTAAGTCCAGTCCTGTCATTATCTTGATCCTCACCTGTTGGGGCTTTATTCTATTAAGGCATTGAGCTGCTTACTTGTTGACGGATGGTAGCAATATCAACGAATTTTGCCCCATTCCCGTTTGGTAAAGTTAGCCCCAAAGCCTGTAAGTCTGCTTCCACCATTAAGGCAACTAATTCTGGAAATGTAACGCTAGGTTCCCAACCTAACTTCTGCTTCGCCTTAGTCGGGTCGCCAATTAATAAATCTACTTCAGCGGGGCGCAGATAGCGCTCGTCAAACTCCACATACTCGTGCCAATCTAAATTGACGTAAACAAAAGCCAAATCTAGAAACTCTCTAATCGAGTGAGTTTCGCCCGTAGCAATCACGTAATCGTCAGGCCGATCTTGCTGTAACATCAACCACATTGCCCGCACGTAATCTTTAGCATAGCCCCAATCCCGCTTGGAATCGAGATTGCCCATGTAAAGTTTTTTCTGCTTTCCTGCTAGAATCCGCGCCACTGCACGGGTAATCTTGCGAGTCACAAACGTTTCGCCCCGGCGCGGCGATTCGTGGTTAAACAATATACCGTTACAGGCAAACAGGCCGTAAGACTCGCGATGATTTACAGTTTGCCAGTGACCGTAAACCTTAGCGCAAGCGTAGGGACTGCGGGGATAAAACGGCGTCGTTTCCTTCTGGGGAATTTCCTGTACCTTACCGAACATCTCAGAAGAACCCGCTTGATAGAACCGCACCTCAATACCAGTGCGCTGCTGGTAGTCCCGAATCGCTTCTAGAAGGCGCAGCACCCCCATCCCCACCGTATCAGCCGTATATTCCGGGGAATCAAAACTAACGCGCACGTGGGATTGAGCGCCTAAATTGTAAATTTCTACAGGTTTTACTTCTTCCAGAATGCGGCGCAGCGTCACCCCATCCGTCAAATCGCCGTAGTGCAGAAACAACCGCGCCGCCTCATTGTGAGGATCTACATAGATATGGTCGATCCGGTCGGTATTAAACGTCGAAGTCCGCCGGATAATACCATGAACCTCATAACCTTGCTCGAGCAAAAACTCGCTTAAGTAAGAACCGTCTTGACCTGTAATTCCGGTAATCAGCGCTCGTTTCCGTTGTGTCATTGTCCGTATTCCTTTATAGTCTGTGAAATATTGGGGTAGGCGACATCTGCTGCTCTGCTCGCGACTGACTGGTAACCAGATAGGCACGAGTATAGGTGAGAACTGGGTGGCTCGCCTACGTAAAAACCCCGATCCAACCCCTGGGGATTCCTTTAGTCCTTTCCTAAGTTAACCCATACTACTGTGGCAAATTATCAAGAAACGATGTATTCTTTGCAAAAACTTTGCCTACCCGGTCGAGTTGTCAACATACCGCTGGCAGAATCAGGGGATGGGCAATCAACCTACCCTACTCTACCTTACGCAATAGGCTACGCCAGCAATAGCACGCGATTCTCCTGCACCCGGTCATATCATGTCCGTTTGATTACCCATAGTTAGGACTGACGCTCGCTCCGCGGGGACACTCTGACGCTCTGAGTTTTAATTATGGGTGAAAAGCCTGACATCATATCAGCGATCGCGCGCTACACCCCAAGGCAATTGAGCTTGGTAAGCGCTTACCCCCGCAGCTTTACGCCTAAAAGCCCTTATAGATCAGTCCGCTCTAACCCCGTGTCAAAAGATCGGCGTAACCGCGTAAGACTTTAGTCTCACGAATGTTTTTTTGGTGAAGGTTCAGGAAACCTTGCTATTAACCTGGGAATCAACTCAGATTTGGTCATGCCTCGGATGGTGGCTGCCTATAAGCTCAATTGGCGCATCTCATATTCAGAAACTTTAACATCAATCCTCAAATTTTTCATAATTTTGTCCGCGTCAACGACCACATTTTGAAACACTTAAGAGTAAGTTGGCAGCGTATCGAACATGGGAAGAGCAAAGCACGTCACGTTTGCAGGACTCACGACCTGGTGGCCTATGAAGACTTAAGCGTGAGCAACATGGTCAAAAATCATTCCCCCGCCTTCGGCACCCCCCTGATTAAGGGGGGTTGGGGGGGATGGGATGCTGGTTGGACGCAGTTTCGGCAGTGGATTGAGCATAATGCTTGCAAGTATGACCGGATTGCTGTTGCTGTCAAACCACACTATACAAGCCAAAAATGCAGTAAATGTGGGACAGTCGTGAAAAAGTCTGTGTCAACTCGTACCCATGTTTGTAAGTGTGGGTGCCAGCTACACAGAGACACCAACGCGGCGAAAAATATTTTAAATCTTGCTGGAGCAAGCTAGGGACGGACAGTCCCAAAGTAACAGGATCCGGACTTGGAGCCTCTACTTTAGTTGGTGAAAACCAGAAGCGAGCAAGTTTCGAGGATGATATCATGTCCGGTCGATTACCCATAATTAGGAGTAGGGAACATTATTAACGTTATCTGTTTGTCCGAGATATCTATGATGTTCCCTACGCAACGACGCGGTGAGGTTTTTTTATTATGGGCAATTCAACGGACATGATATGAGTACAGAATCCCCGCGTCAAAAGACCGGGGAGTGTCAATCCTAGTAAGCACCGTTGTTATTCGGAAAAATAACAACGCCAAGGGTTTTGATAATTATCCACAAATCCAGCCAAAAATTGCGGAAATTGACATAATAAACGTCGATTTTGACCCGGCGTTCGTAGGGAATATCATTCCGCCCAGAAACTTGCCACAATCCTGTAATTCCTGGCTTAATTGTCAGAACTTTATCCATGTGATTTCCGTACATGTAAAGCTCATCAGGGACTAAAGGCCGAGGCCCAACAACGCTCATGTCTCCCGTTAAAACATTCCAAAACTGGGGGAATTCATCGAGGCTGGTCACGCGCAAAAATCGACCAATCCAAGTGATTCTAGGGTCGTTTTTGAGCTTGAAATTATCTGCAAATTCTTGCCGCAGTGCCTGGTCTTTTTCCATCATTTGCCGCAGAACTTCGTCGGCATTGACAATCATGGTTCTGAATTTAATACAACCGAAGCGCTTGTAATTTCTACCCACCCGTTCCTGCACGTAAAAAATTGGGCCGGGTGAACTAATCGCAATCAGTAACGCTAACACCAGATAAATCGGCGAAAATAAGATCAGAACTGACAAGGAAAACAAGATATCAAACAGTCGCTTGGCAACATCTAAACGAGGTAAAGCTGTTTTTCTGCCTTCAAGCAACAGTGGCTCTAAGCCACGTTTCCTCTTCGCCTGTAACAGCTTGCCGGACGGGCTAGTGGCTGTCATTTTACTCCTTACACTACTTCACACCACACACAGGAAAGATCATAAAGCCAATAGCCGCTTTCGCCCTAATATCGCCCTAAAAGCGATGGCAATTTGGTAATAGGAGAGCCAGAGGAAAGCGCTATAGGCAGAGGGAGACGGGGCTATTGCCCCTACTACCTGCTATGATTTGGACTTTGAAGCTAACTCGAAAGTTTCAAGCGAGACTGAAACTTTTGATCGCAGCTCTCTACAAAAGCAAGGTAACGTTGTTTAAAGATTGTAGGGGCAAATGAACAGGCTTGCGATCTCGCCCATTCCGCCTTAAACTTCCCTCGATACCCCTCAAACGCCTCCACCGCTTCCACCAAAGCCGCTTCCGTCTGCAAAGGAAACAACAATCCCGTGGCGCTATCTGGGTGTTGCCGAATATCCCGCACCGTTTCTAACGCTCCTCCAGCACCGTAGGCGATAACTGGTGTACCGCAAGCTTGAGCTTCTACCAAAGCAATGCCAAAATCCTCGCAGGCGGCATAGATAAAAGCTTTCGCCTGGGACATGTATTGCTCCACAACCGCATCTGGCTGCGCTCCCAGCACCTGCACGTTCGGTTTCGCCAATTGGCGAATCATCTCCCATTGTGGCCCAGTGCCAATCACTACCAACGGGCGTCCCATCTGATTAAACGCCTTGACAATTAAATCGACTTGCTTGTAACTCACCAAGCGAGAAACGGTAAGGTAAAAATCTTCTTTCTTCTCCTGAAAGGGAAATCGGTCGATATTCACTGGCGGATAAATTACCTCTGCTTCGCGGCGGTAACAGCGCCAGATGCGAGCCGCCGTATGCTTAGAATTGGCGATAAAGTAATCCACCCGATTAGCCGTCAGTGCATCCCACTGACGCAGTCGATGCAGCAAATACCGCGTCAGAATGCCTTGGACGCCTCGACCCATTAAACTGCTGTCTAGGTAATCAAACGTCAAGTCCCAAGCAAAGCGCATGGGAGCATGGCAGTAACAAATATGCAACTGGTACGGAGTCGTCAGCACTCCTTTGGCTACCGTGTGGGAAGACGAGAGAATGACATCATATTGCCGCAAATCCAACTGTTCGATCGCTAGGGGCAACAAGGGCAGGTATTTTTGCACACCATTGCGGGCTAAGGGAAAGTGTTGCAGAAAGGTTGTGCCAATCTCACGCTGGAATAGATAGCTATCTTGGTTGGTAGATTCAAAGTCGATTAGGGCATAAACGTCTGCATCGATGTGATTTAAAATTTCCCGCACTACCAGTTCTGAACCGCCGGTAGCTTTGGGCGTCAACCACTCGTGGACAAGAGCATACTTTCGCTGCACGGGTTTTATACCATTTGAAATTTTAGATTTTAGATTAAAAAAGCTGGAGAAAATTCTCCAGCCTGGGAAAATTTGATAGTAGGGGCCTTCCGTCAGCGGTCAATCGCCAAAAATAACTTTGCCAGCTTTCGCTGGCAACTAACACAAGCCATAAAACAGTGCTTGTGGGGCAGGAAATCTTTTACAATAGTCTGACCCCTGACGGAAGGCTTAGCCTGCAAAAGGCGATATTGCAGGTTATTTTAGCCTTCTATTTTCAGGGAGTTAGGAGGGGGATTGTGTTGAGAAATCACCTCTAGGGATTGGTTGTTTGAGCTGCCAAACGCTGCTTCAACTCTTCTAACGCTTGCGCCCAACGGGGATCGGGTTGAACCGCATCAGAAGAAGTGCTGGTTGAGGTGCTGCTACCGCTGGGACGGCGAGACTTTTTATTACGACGGCTGCTGCCACCGCCACCGCCACCGCCACCGCCACCGCCAGAACTGCTGGTGCTGGGGGTGGGGCTGTTTGATGGGCGATCGCTAACTGGCTTTGCTTCCTCCTCCCCTTGTTGACCTTTAGCGCGAGGCAATGCCTTTTCAATTTTGATGGCGCTGTCTCGGAAAACAAAGCCGTTGAACTTTTCAATGAATTGATCCGCCTGTTCGTCATTGGGTACGGTGACGAAACCGAAACCCCTGCATTTGCCGGTTTTGCGGTCTTTAATCAACTTGGTCGAGATATTGTTACCCGCCTCAGCGAAAACCGCTTGCAGTTCGGTGCGATCGATTTCTTCTTTAGGCAGATTGCCTACGTAAAGACGAATGGACATAACGAAGATACCTCCAGATAGGGATTGAAAAAAACTTAGTTGCCAGCGCCCACAACAGCTTTGGCTGAGGACAAACCCGATTTACACTTGCCGCAACAAACCACTCGTTGTATTCCTCTAGCCAATTACCACCACACAGATCGCTGCCTGAAAAAACGCTGTTTAATATTGAAAGCCTAAGATGTTTTGCCTGACTTTCAAGCATAAGACTCGTGAGTAGGCACAGAAAAGTCAGGTTTCTTGTCTTTATTTCGGTGGCTTTAGATGTTGACACTAATAATTAAAATATCACGGCATTGGTTAGGAAACCAGTTCTCAGGATAGATTTCAACTTTATCTGTCACTGCGGGGGGTAGATCCCAGTTGTAACACTTGCCGCCATCTTCTGGTGTCTCCTGCAGATGGCTCTTCGATACATCCAGGTAAACAAAAACCAGCCCCCGCTGTGGCTGGTTGAGCTTTTGCTGTGTTGGGAGGAGGAAAACCTGATACCAAGACTGTGCTGGACAACTGCCTGGCGCCGCGTCTGGATCAAATCTTTATGTAAATAAATGTAACAAATACCGCGATAAATTGCAACATTTTTTTACATAACTCGGCTCCCAGGGGAGCAGGGGAAATCGGTCATAAAGCAGTTGTGATGTGGTTCGGCTACTAGAACCCACCTTTCAAGATGATGTAAGCTGCCACAACAGCAGAGCCGGTGGCTAAAATCGTAGACCAGATTGGATGACCGCTGGGACTGGTTTTGCCGTTAGAGGTGGCGATCGCTTCAATATCGATCCAGGGGGTAGCGCCGCGGCGAAACCAGCCGGATACTGTAACCGAGCGGTTGATTAAATGACTGGGACGGTTTGTTCCCAGGATGATATTCCCTATGGGGCCAAGCCAAGAAAGGTAGTGTAGTTTAACCAATCCCGCACCCGATTGTAAAATTAAGTCTTGTCCCAGCCAGTTGGCGATACCGGGACGCCCCAAGAGCTTTCCGGGAAAACGCACAGGCTGGCTATCTATCGGTAGGGCATCTGGATCGCCTAGGAGGTCTGGCAAAGTGGTTTCATCGGCTCTGGTAGAAGGCGTGATATCGGGAAAGAAAGAATTAATGCGGATTAAAGTGCCGATACTAAACCCAGATAGTACAAATCCCCGGAGAAACCACCAGTAATCATTCAAAAGCCAGGATAGTAGCCGGATTCTTGCTAAACTCCCAACTTCGCCCAAGAGCCAGAGTAACGCTCCCAGAATTAAACCGATTAAAATGCCAAAATAGGGGGCGGCTTGTAGTCGGAATGCTGAGTTAGGGCGAGCCTTTTCTGTTGGGGAACTGAAGTCAAGCTCGGTTTCGAGTTTCCAGTGACGGGCGTAGCGGGATAATAATTGTAAGCGATCGCCCGTTAAAGGATGAGAATTGTTCAAAGCCAGCCATCGGCTGTAAGGATTGAGAACATCCCAAGCCAGCACGGGTTCAAAGGCAGTATAAGCGTGAACGCTACCCAAACTAATTGCCTGCCGATATCCCAAAGGCATCAACAGGTCAAAGCCTTCCAAAAGCCAGGTGGTTTTGCCTTGTTGCTCGATATCTTTGGCAATGCCAATGGCAATTTTAAGTATGGCGCGACTCAGTCCGTTGGGATTCCCGGTAACATCGCAGGAGAAGCGATCGCTAAAATAAATCCTAATTCTGGATAACCATACCAAAGGCCACCGCAGCAGCCAATAGATAGCATAAGCGATTTGGGCGATCGCCCCCGTTGTTCCCCGCAAAATTGGCCCTTCCCACTGTTCTCCCCATTCAGCAACTAGCCTGTATATCGTATAAGGAATTTGGGCAACCAGAACGCCCAGTGACATCAGCACAAAATCCCAGCGCCGGATCTGCCCCATTTCAGCGGCGTATATAGCACCAATTTCGTCATCTGTCAACTGTTCTAACAATCCTTTACTGACTACAATGCGAGCCGTATTGGGTAGATTGCCATAGGTGAGCGCCAAGGGGGCATCTGTCGGTAAAATGCCTAACTTCGGTACGGGGATGCGGCGTTCGCGGGAGAGGCGTTGCAGGACTCTAGCGGCTTCCTGGCTGTGGGTTTTGAGTGTTTCCACGGACAAAGGCTTGTTACCGTAAAACAGCTTTAGCAGTCCATCGATTAACCAAGGAGACAGCACCAGCAGTATTGCCAACCCGATCAGTATGGGTAAAGTGGGTTGGTAGTAGAAGCCGTAGAAAGCTTGAATTGGTTCTAAATAAGGCAGCTTAACGAATAAATCATTTGTAACCGCAGCGCCGAACTGGAGGATCAGACGAAGCATCCAAAATAGAGCGATCGCAGTTACAATCTGCACTCCCCACAATTGAGTCAGATCCGGTTTAAACCCAACATTAACAGGCAACGGCTGCCATCGCTGCGCTCTTTGGGCTTGTCGCCAAGTATGGGGCTGTGGGGAGTAAGATGTAGAGTTCCTAGAAGAAGATATTGAACTAGCGGGACGGGAGGATGCTTCTTTTGACGCGAGGACGCTGGAAGGTTCTGGCGCAGGAACATTCCTACTGACTGTATCTTTTTTGCTCTTCTGCTCGCCAACAGGGGCGGGTTTAGTTAAATTGTCGCTCTTAGTTGTCAAATTATTGGTAAAACCCGTCCCTACAGCGCTCCCCTGCTCCCCTGCTCTCCCGCCGTCCTGCTCCCCTGCTTTACCCAGGGGGGGAATGACTTGCCTATTTTTTTGAGGCGGTATATTTTCCAGCGGGACAAATCCGCTAACTTCTGTAGTTTGCTTAGAAGATGGCTGGTTTGTTTGGGGTGTCTGGTCTAAGGGGACAAATCCGGTAGGATTTTCTGTGGGTGTAGTCTTGACAGATGTTGAATTATGTGTAATTTCTGCTAGTTTATTATCTGCCCATTGTTTGACTTGGGGATTGGTGCTAGTAGTCAGATGCTGACAGAGAGCGATCCCTTGTTGCACCTTACCGCTGTTACTGTAAGCAACGACCAACCCCATCTGAGCGCGTTCAATGGTGGTTGGGTCTATTTCTATATCGCAGACGCTTTCTAGGTGAGCGATCGCGCTGTTGTAATCTCCCTTCTTCAAAGCTGCCAGTCCAGCCTCAACAGAAGAGTCAGGCAGTGAGGTCATGGCTAGTCTTCCACTCGACTTGTAATAAAGATACCCATACCTCAGCTGTTAGCCATCAGCAAAGCCAAAACTGATAAGTGACTTGCGGCACAAAGATCTATTTAGGTCGAGTCAAGCACCAAGTTACAAACCCAGCGGCTAAAGCAGCACAAACACTAATCAGAAGGGAAAAGAAGAAGGGATGGACGGTATTAAGATTTGTAGTTAGTTGGAAGCTGAGCTTTTTTTCAATTAGCGAGTAAGGGTTGCTGGAAACAACTATTCCGCCGGTAGCGAGTCCCGTACCGACGATTTGGATGGTGCGTTCTAGGCGGCGATCGCTTTCGGCTTGTTCTGTTTCTACTACGCCTCGAATTGTATCAACCATCTGCCCAAATAATTCTTGACCTGGGGAAAGGTAATCGAGATCGATTTGAATTTGGTTTTGCCATTGGTTACAGCTACGAGCGAGAAAATATTGCCAAAATTGCGGAACATCGCCGATGGCTTTGATTTTTTATAGGCAATTTTCATAGTTTTTGATGTTAGTATTAATTGCCGTATAGTGTGCTTTTATGTCTCCCTGGCAGCGATTATAATCCACAGCATCTAATGGCAGTTTTGTCAATTGTTCTTTGAGGGTTTTTAGGCGAGTTTTTGGGTCAGAAATTTGGCTGGGCAAGTCTCGCATTTGTTGGTCTAGCTGGGCGTATAGTTTTCGTGCTTCGGGATAGCGTTTCCTAGCTTGGTGATTGATGCAGAGGATTTTATGGCGACATAACATCAAATTTAGCAGCCAGTCGTAGGCTTGTCCTGCTTTGGTTAAGGTGTCAGCTTGATTGTTATTTAACGATATGAGAATTTGACATTGTTTTGCTGGATTTTGGGGGTCGTTGGGGTCGATGGTTTGGTATTCAAATAAGGAACTGCCAAACAGATTGCCTGGATTGACTAAAATTGGATTTAAGTTGGTTCCTGCTAGCAATGCTGTGGCAAATTTATCGGCTAGTTGCTGACAGTTTTCACTGGGGTCTACTTCTCCATAAATCCAGATTGTTTGTCCGAGAGACGCTTGAATTGAGTCAGGTAGGAGGGAAGCGGGTTGAAAAAGTTGCAGTTGCGGTACGTCAATTGAAATTTGGTCTGATTCTGGGAACAAAGTGAGGTCAACCGCGTAGGTATCGTGGAGGCGAAAGGGCTGAAGATTGCCTTGAATTTTAAAGCCTTCTGTGGTGGAAATGCTGCCTAAATCGATGCTGCCAAAATCGGTCAGCCATTCGCTTTGTCGTCCTTGTTCGCGGTTGGGTTCGTACTTGCCGTTTTGGTAACAAATTAGTTTTGATCTTAAATCTTTTAAACCAATAAATGGTAACGAAATCGTACCCAATTTGGTTATATTTTCCCATACAAGGTTAGCATTCGCATCAACTTCATTAGCAAAATCGGTGAGGGTGTGGCGCAGGTGAAAGGCATAGAGACTGATGGTGAAATTTTTCATGGTTGCTGTTGGGTTATAACTGTTATTTTTGATAAAATAATCCCAGATCTTGCCGGGACACGGCATTCAAAATTTTCTCGGATGACCGAAACCTATCAGATGCCGTGTCCCTACATTGTAAAATCTCTCCTTTGTTAATCGATAAAAACCCAGGGACAATTGTGATGGATACAATTCCAGATCTTGCCGGGACACGGCATTCAAAATTTTCTCGGATGACCGAAACCTATCAGATGCCGTGTCCCTACATTGTAAAATCTCTCGTTTATTAATCGATAAAAACCCAGGGACAATTGTGATGGAAGCCATTCTATATCTTGCCGGGACACGGCATTCAAAATTTTCTCGGATGACCGAAACCTATCAGATGCCGTGTCCCTACATTGTAAAATCTCTGCTTTGTTAACCAACAAAAATCCAGCGACAATTGTGGTGGATACAATTCCAGATCTTGCCGGGACACGGCATTCAAAATTTTCTCGGATGACCGAAAGATATCAGATGCCGTGTCCCTACATTGTAAAATCTCTCGTTTATTAATCGATAAAAACCCAGGGACAATTGTGATGGAAGCCATTCTATATCTTGCCGGGACACGGCATTCAAAATTTTCTCGGATGAC
>NZ_BLAY01000178.1 GCF_020521235.1 Microseira wollei NIES-4236
AGTGAGGTTTAGTTTGTACTTCCTCTTGCTTGTTTTCCTCTGGTGCCATTTCCCGTTGGATGCTACCCGAGTGAGGTTTAGTTTGTACTTCCTCTTGCTTGTTTTCCTCTGGTGCCATTTCCCGTTGCACCAGTGGCGTGATAGAAGCTGCCAGAGGCTTTGTTTGCACTTCCTCTTGTTTTTCCTCTGGAGCCATTTCCCGTTGAATTGGCTGAGAGCTTCCCGGCGCAGGCATCGTCATGACTTTATTCGCCATCGCGTCTGCTTCCTGTTCGTACTTATCCCCAGGTGCGCCGACTGTCAGCTTTGCCTGTACACCCGCTCGACTGGGTGCTTCTACCGTTACCCGACTCCAGTCAAAAGGGCGTTTTGCCTGCACTGAATATGGCGTCTGCTTTGGCGCTGGCGCATCGTAAATTGGGTCGCTGAAAGGTCGCTGCTTTGATGAACTTTTTTGCACCGGCATCGAAGAATTCGATCCAGATTTTTTCTGCGCCCATTGCCTGCTCATACGCCGCCTCTTCTCCTAGCCTATATTTGGGCAATTTACCTTATTTTGGCATAACTGCTTCCACCAGAAGGTAACATAAAATAAATCTTAACTTGACGCGACAACGAAAGTGTTATACCCACCCTTTTACTTCCGCGTCGGTTAGGGTTCTCTCCAACTTGACATATTCAGTTCGCGCGGCTTCCAATAAGTGTTTCATCTGCACTGGCTCCCCGGCATCGGCTGCCATAAAAGCGGCATTTAAGGCAATATTGCGGATATTCCCGCCTGCTACGTTTAACCGCGCTAATTTGACAAAATCCAATTTTTCTGTAGGCGTATTTTTGGGGAAAATTCGCCGCCAAATTTCGGCCCGATCTTTGGCATCTGGGAAAGCATACTTAACGACAAACCGAATGCGGCGCAGAAAAGCAGTATCCAAAGAATCTTTTAAATTTGTGGTCAAAATCGCTAAACCTTGGTAAGATTCCATGCGTTGCAGCAGATAGCTAACTTCCATATTGGCATAGCGATCGTGGCTGTCTTTTACATCAGAGCGTTTGCCAAAGATGGCATCGGCTTCATCAAATAATAATATAGTCGCGCCACCTTCCGCTGCATCGAAAACCCGCCGCAAATTCTTCTCGGTTTCGCCGATATATTTGCTGACAACAGAACTTAAGTCAATCCGGTAAAGATCGAGTTGCAATTCTCCAGCTAAAACTTCCGCTGACATGGTTTTACCCGTACCGCTGCTGCCTGCAAATAAAGCACTAATTCCTAAACCTCGCCCTCCTTTACTAGCAAATCCCCATTGTTGGTAAACTTTGGTGCGTTGTCTGACATGAGCGGCAATTTCTCGCAATGTTTGGCGCGGTGCTTCTGGTAATACTAAATCATCCCAAGTTGCGGCGGGGTCGATGCGTTGCGCTAAGTCATCTAAGCGGGGGCGAGATTGAGCGCGACAGATGTCCCATAATTGAGGCAGAGGGGCAGAGGAGCCGAGGGGCAGAGGAGAATTATCATCTTTGCTCTCCCCGGCAATGCGTCCTAACGCTTCACTACAAACAGCATAAATTGTGGGGGCGTTGAGGTTAAATTGATCGACTAATACTTCTACTTGTCCGTTGAGACTGGGTGCTATTTCTCCTAAAGCGTTTTGCCAGATTTCTAGTTGTTCTTGTTTTGTCGGGGGATGGACATCAAAAGTAATTAGGGGACGCTTGGGTGCGGGGCGGCGATCGCGCGTCGTTATAATTAACCCAGTGGTGATACTTTCCATCAGTTGCGCGATCGCATTCTCTTTTGCCCCATCTTCCCGCTCCCATTCATCGCAGTCTAATAACAACGCACATCGACTCAAACGCGCTTCTCTCTGCCACAGTAATATCAAGTTATTCAATTCGGCGGTAACTGTCGGAATTACCCTGGCGGATATTGCCGCTAATTTCATACCTGAGATTTCACATGCAGTGGATGCGATCGCAAGTTTCGCCCCTACTTCATCCCCGCATAATTGTACGATTGGTAATGGGTAATCGGTAATGGGTAATTGGCGAATATTTCCCCATTTATTCGATAATATTGCGGCTATTTGTGTGGTGATTGAATCGTGCGATCGCACCAACTCTCCGCTATAATATACTGGTTCTATAATCCCTTTAAATGCTTCATCTAAACAATCTACTCCCATTAAATAGTGCAAAATTCGTTCGTTAATTCGCAACGGACTTTGGGTAATAGTTTTACCCCCGCCCACCTCAATTAATTGCCAATAACGTAAAGGACGATGGGGAGAAATAGCATCCCAATGGGGTGCGGCAAAAGCCGACATTGCTAAATTAAACGTAGGAAATCCTAACTCTTCACCACCCCCAGATCTAGCACACAAATCCGCAAAACTCGGATCTAACTCCATACCAACGCATAACAACAACAAATCTCGCTCAAAATCCGATAACTTAAATTCACGACAAAGCTGTTGCAAAGCCGATGGTGTAGGCAGCAGCGCCGATGCGGCATCAATTGCCGCTTGAATTGGAGCCTGTTCGTCAGAAAACCGCTGATTTTGCCACTGGGCAACGTAACTTTCTAATACTAAGCGTACTGCTGCCACCGATGCTATCAGGTAGCGATAGTTGCCAGATGACCAGTTATCGATCGCTTTCACGTTCATGGCATCACCAGGGGTGTTGATTGCAGATCTATTTTCTCTTAAATTTTGTTAAAAAATAGCAACAAAAGTCAAAATATAAAGTAATCTACCAACAAATCCAACTGTAATGCCGTCGCCAGGAGAAGATATGAGCTTTGACAGGGTAAACCAATCTTCATCATCTACTCCGGCTCAAAGAGAAAACAGCGCGCTCTCTCCTGAACGGGGATTAGATCTACCCTCAGTTTCATTTTCCCCCCAAGCGATCGCGACGCGCAAGTCAATGACAACGGCACAGTGGCTGCAAAGCGCTCCTATACTTAAAACCATACAAACCTTAGAAAACGAAGAAGCCACAAAATCTGGCGAGCAAGAGGAGCAAAACGCTTCAACCATCCAAACCCAATCATTAGAACAGCCAGATTCGCACGAAAATCAACAAATACAAACCAAACTGACTGTTGGTAAACCGGGAGATCCATACGAACTCGAAGCTGATAGCATGGCAGCCAAAGTCATGGCAATGCCAGATGAGGCTTTAGAGCAACCAATTCAACGCTCATCACCACAAGAAGAACCGATTCAAACTAATTCTATAACATCTGTCGAGTCATCTTTAAACGAGGAAAGCGACCAATCAATTCAACGCTCTTCACAAGAAGAAGATGCGGTTCAAACTAAGGCGGAGTCTCCAGTTGTCTTCGCCTCTGGCAGCGAAGAAACCGAAAACATTCGTAAGTCCCACAACAATACTCAATCGCTAGAAACCCGTCTAGCCAATTCCAAGTCTGGGGGCAACCCCATGTCATCCGACGTGCGTGCTTTCATGGAACCGCGTTTTGGCGCTGATTTTAGCGATGTCAAAGTGCATACTGACTCAAATGCCGTGCAAATGAATCGCGATTTGGGAGCCAAAGCATTTGCTCACGGTAGCGATATTTACTACGGTGCAGGGAATTCGCCAGCCAAAGATGAGCTAACAGCCCATGAATTGACCCATACAATACAGCAGACAGGTAAGGAAAAGCTAAATCATCACGTGCCGCTGAAACTTAAGCGCGCACCCGGAGAAAAACTGCTTCAAACCAAGACACTCCCCGACAACACACAGGAAGCTTCTTCTCAACAACCCAAAGCTGCTAAAAACGCAGGCGCGATCGCGCGGATGGGTTACCTAGTGGAAGCGGCAAAGCAAATGCCTGACCACTTTATGGGACAACTGTCTTCGGAAGTAATGGGCATGGATATGTCCCAACCATTGCCTTTCGAGCGCACGGCAGCCGACTGTGCCTGCGAGACAAAAGCATTAGCAAAAGGCGGTGACGAAACAGCAGCATTACTAAACAAAACTGAGTATACAGAAAACGACATCGCTGTAGATTCTGTTGCACCGTTTGATGTCGAACCTAAGTTAATCGATTCGCTCAATCTTAACAACGGCTCTGAAGTCGAGTTTGGTGTCTCGAATGACGCTGCCAATTCGATGGAGGCAATTAAAGCCGAACTTGTAGGGGGACAACCAAAGAATGGCAAGACAACAGAAACAGCTGGCTCCTGCTGCGACGACGAGCAATCAACCGAAGCCAAACTGCAAGAATTGATGGCGCAGAAAGTAGTTTTTGGCGGGGAAACTCAAAAACAAGGGCAGCCAGCCCAGACTGGCGATATTCCCGATAGCATGAAGACGATTGGGCCGCTGACGGTGGGGCAACGAGCGCGGTATATGGCGCACCAAATGGTTCAGGGAGTCAAACAGTGGTTCTCTGCCAACTGGCCTAAATTGCTAGCAGGTGCAGCAGCAGCCTTAACCGCGTTTATCGGTCTTAACATTTTAACAGGCGGTGCAATTACCGCTGCACTACCAGCATTAATGCAGGTAATTGGTGTTGTCATGGGTGGGGTGGCACTGGCAAATATTGCAGGGCATATTCGCGATTACTTGAGTCAGGGATGGGAAGGTGAAATTCCCGGTGCGGCGAAGAGTTTGGCACGCGGTTTGGCAGCAGGTGCGGTGGAGTTGGTGTTTGCCCTACTGTTTAATGCAGGTGCAGTAATCAAGGCGCTCAAGGGTGGCTTTAAAGGAACGGCAAAAGCTGTCAAAGGAGCAGTTAAGGATGGGGCGAGGACAACTGCCAAAAGTATCCAGGAATTGGGTGAAATTGGTATCAAAGGAGGGAAAACGGCGCTCAAAAATGGCAAGATTATACTCTCTGGGGTTAAAGGTGGGTTTGCCAAAGGTGCCAAGTCAATCGATGAGTTGGCAGGGCGTTTAGTTAACAAGTTGCGGTTTAAGAAGTTCAAGATTCGGCGCGAAGGTGGGCGAATTCAACTTTGGGGAGAGATTAATCCTTGGATATTGCTGGCTGATGGGACGATTGAAGAAGTTAGCTTTAAAGGACAGGGCAGGAAGCAAATTGGCGATCGCATCGAACATAACGGACAGGAAGCGATCGTTGTTGGTATTGGAAATGAAGAAAGTGCTATTGTTAAACAATTGCAACAAGAGCTTGCTGAATTCCGCAATGCCACCTATAATGCGTTTGGGACAAAAGGGTTAAGAAACCTGGCGACAAGAGCTAAGAAACTACCCAAAACTCCTCAAGACTGGATTCAGTGGGCAGAGGAGAATCCTAATAAGGTAAAAGGACTCAATGTTCAAGGAATAGTCCAGGAATATGGCGACGCTTATCCTGAAGCTGTAAATAAATTTTTGGCGGGATGGTTTTCTGGCAAATATACTCGGAAACTCAGTGATTCTGGACACGTCGGCGATTTGAGTTCCCTTGGTATACCAAAAGATGTGCTTGAGAACATTGCTAATGATTCAGAATTGAAAGAATTAGCCTTGATGTTAAGGCCGAGTAATCCAGCTCACGCGACTGGTACTCGACAAATTACTCTGCCAAAACCAGGAACAGCAACTATAGAAGTACCATCAGGAACATCAATGCGAATTAAAGACATCGCCAAGAATGCTGGGCCTAGTCCTAACCAGAAAACTGGTTTCTTAGAAGTGAACATCAAGATAGATGGAGAATATAAAACCTTCGCATTTGTAGAAGACAATAATGGTGCAATTAGACTTCTGCCTAGCGAGCAAGCGACGGGACTCAAGCCAGCAAACTTAGATCAGCTGAAAAATAATACAGATCTTATCCCTCTTCCAGAGGGGAACGTGACTACTTCGATATCCTCGATGTATACCCCACCAGTTAGTACTGGTCTTGGCGATCCGGATCGAGGTTTAGTCGGGACAAGTCTCTACGCCAAAAATGGTCAGGAGGTGAAGTATTTGGCAGTTAGTCCAGATCAAGGAAAAACATATTATTTGGAGGAAGCCAAGAAACTGTTTGATAAACAAGGAAATCTTCGTACTGATTTGAATGTTATGGTAGTAGGCTCAGATATAGATCTGCTGGCTGTCCTGTCCCGCAATGGAGAACTAAATAACATTGCCGATGTCAACGAGCTTGCCAGCAAACACCCAGAAATGTTTAATGCTTTGCTAGAAGCATTTAGTACCAATCGCAAAAATGTCAATCCCCTGACAAAAGAAGGTGCGACATTTCAATTCCCCAGTGCGGCTTCTGATATCCAACATGGACCTCAAGTTCCTTTCTTGGCGGATAAATTAGCCCAAAAGGCTACTTTTATTCGTGGGATTAAACCTGAAGAACTCAAACAGATGAGTCGGCATAAGATACAACAATATATCAGCCAATACAGAATAGAAGTGGGTGAGGAGAGTTTTAGAAAAGAGGTCGAAAAGATGCTCGGTATCAGTGATGCCAGGACAGTTTTGACAATTAAGGGTAAAAATTACACTGTCCCACTCCGCGACGTACCAATGCTTTATAAGCTGTTGGGGCATGAATTTCCTGTTCAAGCATACTTACCGCTTTAAACTGCAAAATACAGAAACCAACTTTCCCAAAATATATGACTGAACAAACTTTTGAATTCGATGTTATTAAAGTTAACTACCAAGGAGAAATAATCGAGCGCACGAGGCAACAAAACACGTGTTTCCAAGAAGATTTGGGCGAGGGAGTCATCCTCGAAATGGTTTTTATTCCAGGGGGAACGTTCTTGATGGGTTCGCCAAACTCAGAAAGTGAGGATGTCACTGAAAAACCGCAAAATGAGTTAACAGTTGCTCCCTTCTACTTAGGCAAATACCCAGTCACCCAAGCACAATGGCACGCAGTAGCATCTTTGCCCAAAGTTAAATTTGACATCAATCCCGAACCCTCAAAATTTAAAGGGGCAAATAAACCTGTGGACTCAATATCTTATGTTGACGCTTTAGAGTTTTATTTTAGGTTAACCGAGAAAACAGGTAAACCATATCGCTTGCCGACAGAGGCGGAGTGGGAATATGCTTGTCGTGCTGGCACTACTACACCGTTTCATTTTGGCGAGACTATCACCACAGAAATTGCCAATTATGATGGGGATTTCACCTATAGTAAAGAACCCAAGGGCGTGTTTCGTGGAGAGACAACAGAAGTTGGGTATTTTCAAGTAGCCAATGCCTTTGGACTATATGATATGCACGGGAATATCGGGGAATGGTGTGATAGTCGGTATCTGCCATATAAAGGAGGACCACAAGAAATTGGAGACAGAGCTGGTTATTGGTTAGATTTTAGAAACGATCGCGTACTCCGTGGTGGTACTTGGACGGGTTCGGCTCGCGGTTGCCGCTCGGCAACTCGTTTTTGTTGTGATATGGAACGCCGTTCCAGCAGTGTAGGGATGAGGGTTGCTTGTTCAAGACAATGACTGAACAAACTTTTGAATTCGATGTTATTAAAGTTAACTCATGTCGTCATGGTCATCATCGGCAAGAGGCCACCAAACTTTTATAAAAAATATCTCAAAAAGATGGAAATCAAAACAGAACATTCCCCCCTAAATAACTTACTAACACTCTGGCATCGCACATCCTTCCCCTTAAAGGTGCTGCTGGTGGATTTAGCTTTAATTAAGCTAGATAACGAAGTAATTGAATGCCATCTCACCTTACTGGTGAACTCAGAAACTTACCAGCGCATTGATACTGAAGCACTGTTCAATCTTAAACCTGAAGTCCGCAGTCCCCTTACAGGTGGCAACTTCCTACCCTCACAGGATATCGAAATCGAAATAAGTCTCCAACCAAACTTGCTGCCACAGGAAATAGAACAAGCTTTAAATGCGGCAGAGGCAGCAAATTATATTCTAAATCTCAGCGGAGATAAGAGCGAGCCGCTACTTTTTGAAGATAATTGGTTAGCTTTATCCGTAAGGCAACAACAGCCATCCGGTGAGATAGGTTATCGCACCATGTGGGCTAATATTACTCCATCGGCTTTTGCCCCAGCAGCTACTTCGACTTTGAGCGAACAAATTTTTCAAGCAACAGTTAACTTTGCCAACCAGTGGACGAATAGCAATTTCTCTTCATCCCAAGATAATATTACTCAAGCTGTTGAGCTTTTAACTCAAACCTTGGGACAAGTTAGTGAAAATATTGCCTCAACAACTCAAAAAACATTTTTAGATGCTCGCGCACCTCAATCCAACACCCAACAAATACTAGAAGACACAATCTCCTCACCCGTTCAGGATTCCACTAGGGACGGATTAATTTTTGCGGCAATGCTCAACTTTTTTAAACAGGACAATTGGCCTTTTATCCAAATTGAAGGTGAAACAGCGTTAGAAACAGCTTTTACTGGCAAAAATGGCAGTTGGGATTGTTACGCTCAAGCTATAGAAGAAGAACATCTATTTATATTTTACTCGATTTGTCCAGTTTTAGCACCAGAATCTAAACGCCTTGCGATTACAGAATTAATTGCTAAAGCTAACTTTAACATTTTGGTTGGCAACTTTGATATAGATGCCACCGATGGAGAGATTCGCTATAAAACCAGTATCGATATAGAAGGCGATCGCATCAGTTTTAACTTGCTCAAAAATGTAGTTTATACCAACGTGATGATGATGGATCGATATCTACCAGAAATTGTGTCTATCATTGATGGTAGTGTAGAACAAGAACAAGCGATCGCAGCCATAGAATCCCCACCTGAAAATCTCCCTCCATCCGATTTAAACTCCGAATCCACCAGCGTTACACTTCGGCTGAGCGATCGCTCTATTCAACCCTCATCACAAATCGATAATTCTGTCAATATATCCCCGGAATTACAAGCTAATCAAGATTCTGAATCACCCAAACATATAGGCGAATTATTGTATTTATTAACCCCGGAAGAACTTGCCGAATTTGATAAATTTATACAAATGAAGCGTGGCAATCAACCCTTTGTGGCTAGAACTATTCTCAGAAAATTAGAAAAACAAATATTAGCCAAACTAAACGCAGATGGCGCGCCAGTTTTTGCGGTTGTTAAGACCTTCTTTGAACAGAACAAGACGGCTTTTAAAACAGCAAAACTCATGGGGCGCTATTGGGGGCTATTTGAACTAAGCCGACAGTTAATAGAACAGTCAAAAACTAACAACAACTCAAGCAACCCTTCAATTAAAGAGGTAAAAGCAACCGTATTGGTAGTAGAAAAAATCTCTGATAACATTAAAGCCACAATAGAACAACTTGCTACAAGTTATGTAGACGCTAAATTAGATATAGAATGTTTAATTGAAATCGAACAAATAAGAGAGGAGTTAGCTTATTGTCAGGAAAAGCTGAAAAATCACCTATAAAATAAATCTTAACTTGACAACACAGCGAAAATGTTATAAACAGGACAAGACTTTAGACAAAATACCTATTTGCTTTAAAGGATGGTCG
This sequence comes from Microseira wollei NIES-4236, assembly GCF_020521235.1. Classification (GTDB taxonomy): domain Bacteria; phylum Cyanobacteriota; class Cyanobacteriia; order Cyanobacteriales; family Aerosakkonemataceae; genus Microseira; species Microseira wollei. Next base: position 9,451 of record NZ_BLAY01000178.1, read on the forward strand.
GGACAAAAAGAAAAGCTTAAAACCGTCCCCAATTGGCAAAAACGGCTTAGAGAATTTGTTGATGAATTAACCAAAGACTTGGACAAACAGTAAAATATAGGTAGCTTTGTCTAGAAATTAAGTTACAGTTTCCAACCCCATTTTGACCGAAAACGCGCACGGATTGCCCCTGGCTTGGGATTCTTGGCGCAAAAACCCGATTTCTGTGGCGGAAAATAGCGATATTTCGTTGACTCATCTTCAAGAAACCGGGTTTTTTAGCTTCTAGGCGCGAATACTTGACCGATGCTCTAGGGACTGGCGATCGCGGAAAGCGTAGCTTTGTTTTTTCCCCGGAAATAAATCAAGTAATTGTGCTAATCGCCCGACCTAAATTGATTTGCAGGTTATCCAAAGATTCTTGACTTTGGATAATGCCAATCAATTGTTCGGCTCCATTCTCGTTAAAACGATCGGCATCGAAGAAAATTCCTAGACCGCCATCGCCATTGGGCAAGCTGACCTTCTGTAACTGATATTCAATCGCTCCTGTAAGCACGATAGTATCTAGACCGGGTTGAAAGTCAACAATCAAAGCGTAGCTGGGTGGCGGTTCAGTGGGAGGTGGTGCGATGATAAATCGAATTTGGCTATCATCGTAGTAAACTTTGAAAGGTTCTCCCAGAACGAAAATATCTTTTCCCAAACCGCCAATCAGGGTATCCCTTTCTAACTGACCGGGTTGTTCCTCAGAGGGATTGACGCCAATCAGAACATCATCGCCGCGACCTCCCATGAGGGTATCTTTACCTGAATCACCAATCAGGTAATCTGCACCGATGCCGCCAAAAAGTTGGTCGTTGCCATCGCCCCCATTCAGGGTATCGTTGTCACTTTCCCCATAGAGAATATCGTTATCAAGACCACCGTTAAGCGAATCGTCACCACTTCCGCCAAACAGGAAGTCGCTGCCGCTTCCTCCATCGAGAGTATCTTTACCCTCCCCACCCAGAAGCACATCTGTACCGCCAAAACCCTGGATCAGATCTTCATATCGAGTCCCATTGAGAAAATTGTTGCCTTCGTCGCCATTGATAATTGCCATCTTATTTTCTGCCTTTCTAAACCTGTGTAAACGTGTCAATTACTTGGTTTGACCCAAGTACACCGCTTGCCTGATAACAGTTTGTGTGGCTCCAGCCGCGCCATGAACCGTAGTAGTATATTTCGGGCAGAGTTCTCATCTGGAGTCCATCACTAGACTGCAAATTTGGCAAAAATATGTTCTTTTCTGTTCAGGACTTATATCATGTCCGGTTAAATACCCATAGTTAGGAATGACGCGGTGACACGGTGACGCGGTGACGGGTCGAGATTTTTATTCAGGGTAATTAGGCGGACATCATATTACGCAAAGAAACAAAGGGCGATACGCAAAATCCTTGGCAAAGGGAACCAGAGATCGACGAAGAAACCGAGTTTCTGGCAACGCCCTTGCGTAAGTCCTGCTGTTTCTAGTAAAAACGATTGACCCCCTGGTTGTGCTGCCAAATTGCCGGAAAATCAGAAACGCGCCCTTAACGCAGACTTAGTGCGCCAAGTCTGGTAGCCTAGCAACTGGATGTATTGTAACAATTCCGATTAGCGTTAACCAATCTCCACCCAGGGGCCAACATACCCATTATCCCCATCCACTTCCAGCGGACTCTCCGCACCATCGATCTGCACCCGTACCAAATATTCTCCCGCCTTCACATCCAAAATTGGAAACACCACTGCGTCGCTATCCTCATCGCGGGGTTTGGCGACAAAAATGTAACCCGCTGGATTGTTATTTGACCGCTCGTTCAAAAACAATAGCACCCGCTGCTCGCTACCAACGGTTAAATCAACTACCACCCGCAATTCTGCCCCATACAGATCGTCCTCGTTTCCCCATAAATCCAATACCTCTGGCTCTGCTACAATCTGCGGACACAAGACAAACGGCATCACATTCGACGCCACCGCCCGATCTGGCTCGCAGGGCGATCGTTTTACAATCGGATGCAACACCCACAACTGCTGTACCCCCGCCCGCAAACTTTGGGCTTCTTCCGTTGGTAGCGAGGCTAAATCCAACCGGATCTCTTTTTCGCTCACCTGCTGCGGCGTTACCCTCGCCTCGCCGATTCTCACTTGTACTTGATCTGCCTGCAACCGCTTGCCCCGAATCATCAATGTACTATCCGCTACAATCGGTTGATTTGCCCCCGCTTCCGAGATCGCTTGCTCAACCATCGGCTGGCTGGGTGTTGTGTAAAATTGCGTACTCCGTATTGGTAAAGCTCTGCCGCTCTGTCTGTTGCCTTCAATCAGCACTGCCGATCCCTGGCAAGCAAAAGATAGCACATAGGGTGTCTGGAAAAACACTGACCAAATTTTCGACAGTTCCTCGGTATTCATCTGACTGGGAACAATCGTCACCCGCTCGACTTGCTGTTCCAAGGTAGAATCTGCCAAATAGCTAAAAGTCGAGTGATTCACCGTCGCCCGAATCATCTCCGGCGTCAATATCGGGTGGTCAACAATCGTACGCACAGTGCTACCCAGCAGGCGTTGGGGTTCCAATTCTATGTCATTGCCGTAAAACGTCAGGATGTAGAACAGGTCTAATCCCGCTTGGGCGTGTTTGATTAATTCTCCCTTGGGACGGCGGTTGCGTAAGTCGTAATTGCGCCAAGCAGGATTCGGTGTCGCTTGGTACAGATAAATATTCACTCCTACTTCTGGCGTCTTACCCCCAGTTGCTTCAGGGCGCACCGTGGTAACCTTGGCTCCTGGTACATCGACTTGCACCGCCACTTGCAAGAGCCTTTGCAGCGTGGCTGTAACCGTAGCGATCGCTAAATAATTACTCATAACCTTTCATTTGACTCTAATTACAACTTTTTGTTACCTTTTATTAAAAAAAGTCAAATAGCTGTAGTGATTATTTGACAAAAATTCCAGGCCGTATAAACTATAACCATTATTGCATCTACATCGAGTTATCCGCTTGTATTGTTACAGGCAAGATGGGATTGAGAAATTTTGCTGTCAGTGGGGGTTGGTTGATTTTTGACCAAGCTCCCACAGTATTTATTGGAACAAAGTAAAAGCCAGCCCGACAATGTGAGGTTAAGATTTTTGAAATATGTTACTTGGTCAAGCACGCAACCAGTTACGTGTAAAATGTAACTTGAGAAGGGTATTAATTTAACCAGGCGATCGCTGACGACATCGACCTAATTTCAGGTTAACTTAGAAACCACAATCAAATTAATTTTGTAGGGCTACCACTTGGCAGCAGGACACTTAGGAAAAAAGCAACTATCTCCTTGTCTCCCTTGTCCCTGACCAAAGTATGCCGCGTTATATTTGGTAGGCTTTTATAGCCCAGTCTGTCTGTTGCCCGCCCAATTCCTCAAGGAAAATTATCTATGGCAAGACTTGATTACTTTGCCCCTGGTGTATACGTCGAAGAAATTGACCGAGGTAGTCGCCCGATAGAAGGCGTACAAACCAACATAGCTGGCTTTATTGGCTTTACCGAAGCCATTCGCAACGGCGCTGAACTCGGCAAACCGATGTTAGTCACCAGTTGGAATCAATATTTAGAATACTTTGCTAAAGAAAACTCCGATGGATTCACAGACTTCGGCGCCTATTTACCCTTTGCCGTTAACGGCTGGTTCTTAAACGGAGGCGCCAGGTGTTGGATTATTAGTATCGGTACCCAACTGCCCAAACACGCAGAACATACCACCCAACCAGGTCCAGAAGCAAATGCTCTGACTGTCAAAACCTCCAGCAAGCGCGAATCTTTGCAATTTCTCCTCAAACCGGAAGAAGCAGATAACGGCGCGGTCAATGTAGAAATTTATCCCAGCGAACCAAAATCTTACCCCGAAGATCCGAACGTCCCAGCCCCCGTACCCGCTGAATTTTTCACCGTGGTGATTAAACGCGAGGGGCAAGAACTAGAAAGGCACGAAAACCTGACAATGGATCGGAACGTGCAGGGGGAGGTGGGAGACTATGCAGTAACCAAACTCCAAGAAGCATCCCAGTTCGTCACCGTACTAGACCTGAACCAACGGGGACTACCCCTCGCCCGCCGCCCCCTAGACGGTCAATACGAAGTCAGTCCTCCCCCCATATTACCGACGCGGGAAAACTTGTACCGATACGTTCAAGGGGTGCGCGACGATCGCAGCGGGATACAAGGGCTATTCGAGATCGACGAAATCACGATGGTCGCCTGTCCGGATTTAATGTTGGCACACAAACAAGGCTTAATCGACCGCGACCAACTGCACGGACTGATGGAATTAATGGTAAGTCTGTGCGAAAACGCCGCACCCAATCCCCCCAATCGCATGGTGGTTTTGGATGTACCCCACGACTGCATCAAGCCGCAACATGTAACTAATTGGTTGGATAACGAATTTAACCGGCGTTCCATGTTTGCGGCGCTTTACTATCCTTGGATTAAAGTACCCAATCCCCGCAACGCCGGAAAACCAATTTTAATTCCGCCTTGCGGTCACATGATGGGCGTTTGGTCGCGCACAGATGAAACGCGAGGCGTTTATAAAGCACCGGCTAACGAAACTCCGCGCGGCGTCATTGGGTTATCTTACGATTGCAACTTCCGGGAACAAGAATTGTTGAACCCCAAAGGGATTAACTGCATCCGCACCTTCCCGAATCGAGGCATTAAGATTTGGGGTGCGAGAACGTTAGTAGAACCGGAAAAAACCGAGTGGCGTTATATCAGCGTGCGTCGCTTGATGAGCTATATCGAAAAATCAATCGAATTAGGGACGCAATGGGTCGTATTCGAGCCAAACGACCAAGATTTGTGGGCAAGGGTACGCCGGACGGTCAGCAATTTCCTCGAACGGCTGTGGCGGGAAGGCGCATTGTTTGGTGCCAGTCCCGAACAAGCGTTTTACGTCAAGTGCGATGAAACCATAAACACCCCTGACACAATGATTCTGGGTCGGTTGTATATTGAAGTAGGCGTTTGCCCAGTCCGACCAGCGGAATTTGTCATCTTCCGCATCAGTCAGTGGAACGCTCAAGATGAAGAATAAAATGGCTAATGGCTAATGGCTAATGGCTAATAGTAAGAAGACGACGATTAGCAATTAGCAATTAGCAATTAGCAAGCTCGCAATTAGCAATTACCAAATCAAAAGGAGTTGAATTATGGCAGCCTCTCAAAACGATGAATTATTAGTCAGTTGTAGGTTTTATTTTGAAGCTGACGGTCTGACAGACAAGCAAATTCTAGAAGTCTCGGGTTTAAGTGCTGAAAGCCCAGCCGCTGGGGGCGACAAGGTATTGGGATCGGGTAAAAGCGCTCAGAACTTGCGTCAGGCTGCTCCCACCCGCGTCAAATATACTCCAGTTGTGGTCAAAGTTGTTGCTACTACTAACAAAGACCTGTATAAATGGTACGAAGATTGCAACAAAAATGCTGGCGGCAAGTCGGAATGGTCGTCAAATCGGAAAGCGGCTTCGATCACAGTTTACGACCAAGCGGGAGAGATGAAAGCGCGTTGGGAGTTGCAAAATGCTTATCCCACCAAGTATGAAGGGCCAAAACTGGAAGCTGGCTCCAATGATGTGGCTAACGAAACCATAACCCTAGTCCACGAAGATATCAAACGAGTGCAATAGCTATTTTGGTAATGGCTAATGGCTCATGGCTAATGGCTAATGGCTCATGGCTAATGGCTAATCGCTAATGGCTAATGGCTAATGGCTAATGGCTCATGGCTAATGGCTCATGGCTAATGGCTCATGGTAATAATAAAAGGCTTGGCTCGCCAGCTACAATTAGCAATTAGCAATTAGCAATTAGCAATTAGCAATTAGCAATCAGCAATTAGCAATTAGCAATTAGCAATTAGCAAGGAGGTAAAATGGCAAACCTGATTAACGATTTTCCAGAAATCCTCACAAATTGCCGGTTTTATATCGAACTAAAACTCGATGGGAGCGCAGAACCCGTTGATGCTTACTTTCTCGAATGCAAGGGGTTTAAGCGCACCCAAGATGTGATAGAAGCTTGTGAGGTAACTCCCGGACGCTGGGGTGCGGCTAAGTCGGGTCAGGTTGTCCGGACTAAGGTTCCTGGTAATGTTAAAACTAACAACGTTACCCTGCGCCGGGGGATGACTAAATCTTCGACTTTGTGGAAATGGTTTGAAGCAACTCAGGAGGGAAATTGGGCGAAACAACGTCGCGATGGTTCTTTAACTATTTATGACCAAGCTGGGAACCCACAGGCTATATTTCAGTTTATGGGAGCTTGGCCTACGAGTTACGTTGCTTCGGATTTGAGTGCCAGTGGAGGGGAATTGCAAATTGAAGAAATGGAAATCGCTGTAGAATCGTTTACTCGGCAAAAGTAAAGCGCGATGTTTCAAACCGAGTTTGAATTTACTTTACCTAAAGGTTATCTCGATGCAGAGGGAAATTTGCACCGCAAAGGCATAATGCGTTTAGCCAAAGCGATGGATGAAATTGTGCCTTTGCGCGACCCCCGCGTCAAGTCAAATCCTGCGTATTCTACGGTGATTATTTTATCCAGGGTGATTACTAGGTTGGGTGCGTTAGATGAGGTAACTCCGGCGGTGATTGAGGGGTTGTTTGCGTGCGACCTGAATTATTTGTATCAATTTTATCGCCGGATTAATGAATTGGATGATGAAAGTGGAGAAATGGCTAATGGCTAATGGCTAATGGTAATAATAAAAAATTAGCAATTAGCAATTAGCAATTAGCAAGCTCGCAATTAGCAATTAGCAATTATGGAGCAATCGCGGTGAGACTCACCGATTTAGTTAATTCAGTTGGAAGCAGCGTCAGGGAGGTAACAAATTTCATTCGCTACCCGTTGCAAAATATCTCCCGGATAGCGATGCGACGCGTGCAAGAAGAATATGAAAAGATAGAGGTTCCCTTTGGGAAAAAAAGTCCGGAAAAAACACAGCCGGTGCGCGAGTATAATACACCTCAAGAGAAAAGAAACTCAAAGGCAGGCGAGACGCCCACCCCACAAGAGTTTTTGCAGAAGTCTAATCGAGTACGCGGGGAGATAAAAGAAAAAGAAAAAGAAACAGCAACTGCGGTTAAAATAACTGAAACAAAGCGGTTAGTGAGGAGAAAATCGCGGGGTGCAGAAGATATTCCAATTTTACAGAAAGAGCAGGAACTGCGAGGGGGTCGTCGGGGGAGGTATCGGATTGAAGCGTTGCTTAAAGATGGGGAAAGGGTGCGTGTTTATCAAGGAATTCACGTTGTTAATAGCAAGCCAATTTTGATTAAAGAATATTTGCTACCGGAGCGGGATTTTAATAAGCAAGAGGCGAGGGAAAGGAAGGAAAAGTTTGAGCGATTGGCGAGTTTGAATCTGAAAAATGGAGGGGGACAGGATTTTCGCTTGGTGAGTCCTTGGGATGCGATCGCTCCCCCGAATGAAAAACGCTGCTATCTGATTATCGATCCACCGATTCACAATTGTATCACCTTACGGGAATACCTGCTCAGAAATGGCCCCATGACTCCCCAGCAGGTAAGGGAAGTTTTATATCAAGTGTTGCAAACGCTTTGGTTCCTCCACACCCAAAAGTTGCGAATCTCCAGCGATGAAGTGCAGCAAGGCTTAGCTCACGGTAATCTTAATTTGGATAGTCTGGAAATTGCAATCAATAACCAGCCGACTGCATTTAATGAACCGCAATTTTTTATCTACGTATCCGACCTAGCTTTGTGGGAAGATTTGTTTAAGCCACCCACTGTCAAAATTATTAACCATTTACCAGAACAAGATTTAAAAAACCTGGGATATGTAAGCTTTTATTTGTTGTCGGGAACAGATGTACACCCGATTTACAATCAGCCACTTGACCCCAAAATTCAAGAGCATTGGCCCGATATTAAAGAGCATAGGCTGAAAAAGTTTATTTATCGTTTGTTAGAACTAGAACCAAAGTTTAAAGACGCTTTTGAGGCGCGTCAAGCGCTAAAAGCACCGGCGCAAGAAGAGATAATGGAAGCGCCAGAAGAGGTTTTTGTAGAGCCAGATGAAATAGAAAAAAGCAAGAATTATGCAATTTGGCGAGGGTTATTAAAGTTTCTCGCATTTGGGTTAATTGCGTGGTTTTTGTGGCAAATTATTTTGTATATATTAAGATCTCCCCTGCCAAAACTCCCAGATTTTTCTCCGAAAACCTGCTGTTTAGTAGAAGTGGATAAAGTGCCAACGGTTCCAGTCACGTACACGACTGAAGCAGAGGGAGTTTGGAGTTATGTGTTGAGTAATTTTAGCTTAGTTTCTTATGGGAAAACTCTCGACCAAGAATTAAAAGAACGCGATCCAAGGTTGGCAAATTATACGTTCAATCCTTCAACGCTGAATGTTATAGAAGAAGTTCGTTCGGGAAGGGCAAATTTTGCGCTGACCAGTTACAGCGATAATTTACCCGATGATTTGCAGCAAGAGGAAGTTGCTTACGATGGATTGGTGGTGTTTGTTGCTTTTAGCGATAATAAAAGACAGCAGAGTATTCCTAGTGCTTTGGATGGAAAAATTACGCTGAACCAATTGCGCGAACTTTACACGACGGGAACCTTGGAAAACTGGTCGCCTCCGGCTGGTATTAATAAGGAAATAAAACTTTATATGCCTTTGGATAATCCCAAAGTTATTAAACTTTTTGAGCGGCTAGTTTTCCAGGGAGAAACGCCTAATGAGTTTATAGATTTGAAGCAAAAAGCGATTCGGGAAGCATTAGAAGAAAAACAAAAAATCGGCGAGGGTGTCGTTGCTAGAATCAACGAGCAGTATGATTATAAACCTGGATGGCAGAGAGCAGAGCTGATAGAAAAAGCGCGCAGAAGTCTTTATGAAAGAAAGATAGATGAAAGTTATATTTTGGGAGAAATTTTAAAAGATTTCGAGAAAAATCAAACTGTGGGAATTGGGTTTGGTCTTCTCAGTCGAGTTTTTAATCAATGTGCGGTTTATCCTTTAGCAGTAGGAGAAAAAGGCCGAGAGGTTCAGGCGTTAGTGCAGAAGGTTGATGGTGAAATTAAACCGATAGAACCGACGACGGATTTATGCAATGATAAAGGAAGTTATTGGCCTGATGCTGAAGCTTTCAGTTCGGGTCGGTATCCGTTGAGGTATCGTTTGGTAGTAGTTTATCCAAAAGATGAGCAACGGGGAGAAGCTGGTAGAAAATTTGCCGAAATTCTAAAAACAGATGAGGGACAAAGGTTGCTTGGGGAAGCTGGATTGGTGACTTTGAGAAAGATATCGGGGAGGAATTGAACCGCTCCAGGCGCGACATTCCGCAGAGGAAGAAAAAAGAGAGAGGATATTATGACCAAGAAGGATGAAATGGGGAAGTTAATTGATAAGGTTATTCTCGATCCAGTATGGTTGCGGAGGTTGAGCGATCGCGTGTATGAATTGATGGTAGAGGATATGAGGAATCAAAGCGATCGCAAGGGAAATAGGAGGATGAGGTAATGTCTAAAAATGGGGTTGTTACTCAGGAATTAAACTACGTAACTGCTAACCGTTTCTATGTAGAAATGGAAAGTAATATTACTGCTTCGTTCAGCGAGTGTTCTGGATTGGGGGTTAAAATTAAGAAAGAAACTTATTATGAAGGGGGAGTTAACGATCAGCAGCGGATTATTTTAGGTCAAGCAGAGTTTTCAGACGTTACTCTCAAGCGCGGAATTACCGATGATTTTGTCTTTTGGGATTGGGTAAGCAATACTATCAGCGGGGGAAAAAAAGAACGCCGGAACGTCAATATTTTACTGTTTAATCAAGCAGGAGAAACCATGCAGTGTTGGACATTAATGGCGGCGGTGCCAATCGGGTGGAAAGCGCCAGCACTCCAAGCAAATTCCAACACAGTAGCGATTGAAGAATTGACCCTAGCTTATGAAGGATTGAAAGTAGTTAAATCCGAAGGCGGCGGCGCAATCAAACTTCAATCCGGACGCCACGCATCGGGGTTTTTCCTCTAATAAATTACCAGGGAAATTCTGTCGGAGGCGCTCTTTATGTCTTTAAAGCCTCTTGGTATCAAACATTCTTTAATTCTACCCATTTTTGCGGGACAAAACTTGACGCCTCCTTTGGGTCACTTGCATCCATTGGGTGAGTCTTTGCGCGAACCATTGGTACAGGAAAGTGGAGACTGGGGATTTGATGCGGGGAGTTGGGAAGACGCGGGGAGTGAAGAGGACGCGAGGACGCGGGGAAGTGGAGACGCGGGGATGCTTTCACTTTCTGCCACAAATGAAACTTCATCTTACCCATTACCAATTACCAATGACCAATTACCCGAATCGACTTCAAATACTCCAGCGGCGACGGAAAATATAGTTAGTCTCAAACCTTTGGGACAATCCAAACCTCTCGGTCAATCATCTGATTTTCAGCTTTCTGAACTATCAGATTTACCGGCAATTGTACAAAGCAAATCTAGTAGTGAAAACAGGCTTTTTTCTTCAGACGCGCAAGTCCCTAATTTGCCTAATTTGATTCAGGGTGACAGGGTTGATATATCCACGAATGCGTTGCCAATAGTTTCCGCCACACCAGGGAATACTAACTCTGAATCGGCATCTCTAAAATTACCTAAATTAGGTAGGGTTGAGTCCGAGAGTTTGGGTTTTAACCAGCAGCTAATTTCTCCGTTTATAACTGAGTCACAAGAGAAATCGCAGGCGAGTTTTCAGGAAAAAGCTGGTTCAGATACAGCGAGAGCAAGTTGGCAAGAACCAGCGGCGGAAGAATCATATTTAAAAGATCCAGAAAAATCGGCTGAACTATCTCCAGAAACGAGATATGATGCAGTAGCAATTACTGCGAAAAGCAACGGTTTTGTCCCAACATCCCCCACAGCAATTGATTCAAAACAATCGCCAACAGCTGATGTCGCATCTATGGGAGAAACACCAGAGATATCCGCAACAGCAACATCCCCCACAACAATTGATTCCAAAGCATCGCCAACAGCTGATGTCGCATCTATGGGAGAAACACCAGAGATATCCGCAACAGCAACATCCCCCACAACAATTGATTCCAAAGCATCGCCAACAGCTGATGTCGCATCTATGGGAGAAACACCA
>NZ_BLAY01000179.1 GCF_020521235.1 Microseira wollei NIES-4236
TTGATATCGTTTCCGGTGGCATCTAGGTGATTAAAATTGGTGGTTGGGGCACGGCAATAGAAAACCTTCTCGTGGATGGCAACGCTGATGGATGCCGTATCATATCCTTTGGTGGTTGGGGCACGGCGGTAGAAAACCTTCTCGTTGATGGCAATGTGGATTGATGCCGTGCCCCTACTGGGATTGTTGATATCGTTTCCGGTGGCATCTAGGTGATTAAAATTGGTGGTTGGGGCACGGCAATAGAAAACCTTCTCGTGGATGGCAACGCTGATGGATGCCGTAGAATATCCTTTGGTGGTTGGGGCACGGCAATAGAAAACCTTCTCGTGGATGGCAACGCTGATGGATGCCGTGCCCCTACAGCGATCTTTGACAGGTTTTACTGGCACAGAGGTTGAGTTTGCCAAGGATGGTAAGGAATTCTATTAGGTGCAGAAGCTGTGAGAACAACTTGGCCTTTTTCGTTGGTGTACCACCCAGTTGCTTCTACAATCTCCGTAGGAAGTTGCGTTCTGCGTAGCTGTTATATATTAGATCGCACATTCTCTCCCTCCCCGCGTCCCCGCGTCCCCGCGTCCCCGCGTCCTTCTATATTAATTGTCACCAAATCAACCAAAAAGGCGTCAGGACTGAGGGGTTCATCGGCACTCGGTGGAATGCCCTCCGCCTTGCTTGGCGGGAACACTGTTGATCTACAAGTCCGGTAATATCGACTACATTTTCTGGCAAGGCAATCAATCCGGCACTGGGGTCGATATCGGGGGTATTAATTGCTACTGTGCCGCTTAATTCCGAGTTGGCACCCGTGGCGGTGATGTCGCTGATTGAAGTTTCCTCCTGTCTAAATTGAGTGCCCAAGATACCTTGGGTATCGATCGTAACTTTACCGCCACGGAAGTCGGTAGAGTTGGCGGTGATGTCGCCATTTTCCAAGGCGGCGATTGCATCACTATCAATGATGATATTTCCACCAATATTATTGCTGCCTGTGGCATTCGTGGTAATTGTACTATTGCGGCGCAAAATTAAACTGTTAGAACGCAAGTTGATATTACCTTGATCGCCAACTGTATCGGCGCAAAGTGCGGCATTGTTATCCAAACGAACTGCGTCGGCGCGAACAATTATGTTGCCAGCGTCACCAACGCCTTCCCCAGTAACGCTGAGGCGATCGCCATTGGTGAGAGAAAGGGATCGTGCCCTCAATTCAATAACCCGTGCGTTTCCCAGCGCGCCAAACTCGACTTGAGTGGATGCCTGACTGGGTTTCCCTTCAAAACTGCCGTCAAAAATAGCACTATCCTGCACATTGACTCGAATCGTGCCTGCATTGCCTCGATTAGAGGTGCTGGCAATTAATTCTGCACCATTGGTGACGCTGAGACTACCTGCGGTGATGTCGATGTCGCCGCCATCGCCAATTCCGGTGGAACCTACCCGCGTTGCAACTCCACTCGACTGCACAAAGGAGTCAAATAATGTTTCAACGCGGAATGCACCATCTAAGGAAATGCGATCGCTTGCTTTAATAATAATATTCCCGGCATTCCCTCGTCCAAAGGTACTCGTACTCAAATTAGCGCCATTATTGATAGAAAGAGAACCTGTATCGATTTCAATATTGCCTCCCCTGAGATCGGCGTTAAGGTTATCTTTTTCTGGTTCTAGGGTAGTGAAAATACCAGTTGGATTGCCGAATTGACTCCAGCTAATACCAGCATCAATTAAAAGGCGATCGCGAGCAACAATTCTGATAGTTCCTCCACTACCATTTCCATTTGTGCCAGCGTTGATTACAGCGCCATTAGTGACGACAAGGGAACCTGTATTAATCTCAATATTGCCGCCATTTCCTTGGGCGCCTTGATTAACGCCGCTCTCTATTCTGGCGGATAGTCCGCGTGAAGATTCTATATCGGGAATGAATCCATTGACAATAACTGTATCAAGGGCATTAATTCTAATATTGCCTGCATTTCCCACTCCTCTGGTGCGACTGGAAATTTGCGATTCGTTGGATACAGAAATAAGTCTGCCGGTAATTTCGCTCTCGCCACCATTTCCCACACCCTCTCGCCCTAGAGTACTAACAATCGCACTGTCACCATCTAGAGACAGGGTATCATTGAGTGCGATCGCTATTTTCCCCGCATTTCCTTCTGCTACCGTACTGGTAGAAACTACAGCATTATTAGATAGCAAAAGTGACTGAGCGATGATATTAATATTCCCACTATTACCATTCACTACCCTGGTGTTATTTCTGATATCGCTGCCCTGAGTTGATTGCACAAATACGGTAGCGTTAATATCAATATTACCTCCCGTTATTTCGGTTGTTCCAAATCCTTCAACCCCTGTAAATAAGCCGCTTGCCTGACGCATTTCTAAGTGGCGGGTGTTGATAGCAATACTCGCGCCACCCAAAATTGAAGTAGCAGGCAAAAATGCTTCATTATTTAGCAATATATCTCCCCGTGTCACTGATGCTGTAAAACTCAGTCGCAAAGGAGCAATGCTATTAATATCAACCAGACCTGCACTTGCGACACTACCTAATTCAATCCGACTTTCCGGTGCAAACAAAGTACCGTTTTCGATGACAATATTTCCACCAATTAGGGCTAGGCTAGTCAGTGTCGGAACGCGCAGGATGGCATCGCGTACTTCAATTATGCCCGGATTGTTGCCAAATTGCAATCCAATTGGGACGTTAATAGTTAATAGGGGAGGAGCTGGGTTTGTAGCACTGAATTGATAGTTATTGGGAAAGACAAATCCCGTGGCAGTTGTTGCGAGAAAAGATCCACCAATCCTCAGCCTTGCATTTGAGCCGAAAATAATTCCATTCGGATTGAGCAAGAATAAATTAGCCGTGCCATTAGCGCGAATCAAGCCATCAATATTAGAAAGATTTCCACCCGTGACGCGGGTCAAAATATTCTGAATATCCGCAGCATTGTTAAAGAAAGCTTCAGAACCCGTAGGAACCGAAAACTCGCGAAAGCTGTGGAATAAATTGCTACCTGCTGTTCGCCTTCGATGGTCAGGGTATTGCCTTGGGGCGTGATGGTGGAATTAACGGGTAGAGTTGTATCTGGGATAATTTGTGCCTGGGTTGGAGTTGCGATCGCCAGACACAATAAGGCTACATTACTAGCCAGCCAGAATCTATCTGAAAATGATTTGAGTTGCCAGGGCATGTACAACAGCAAATTTAATCGAGATGGATGGCTAATTGCTAATTGTTAATTGCTAATTGCGAGCTTTTCAATTGCCTCCAGATCAGCCAGCGATTAGCTATTAGCAGTTACACAACCGTTGCCTCAGGACATGATATGAGATCTGGCATCTTGAATCATATCGTTGACCGTTGCATCGGAATTACGACCTATAGGGGGAATTAACAATTAGCAATTAGCAATTAGCAATTAGCAATTCCGATGCAACCATATTTGATAACATCGAAGCAGAAAGCAGACTAAAGATAGCTGCTAGCTTGACGGGTAAACATAGTGTGGTAGCGATCGCCTCTTGCCATCAATTGATCGTGAGTTCCCACTTCTACAATTTGCCCGTGTTCTAAGACTACGATGCGGTCTGCCATTTTTGCCAGGGCGAGGCGATGACTCACTACGACTGCCATTCGCCCCTGGGCAATGGTTTTAAAAATGCGGTAAATTTCGTGTTCGTTTTTAGGATCGAGGGCGGCGGTAGGTTCGTCAAATACTAGCAACTCTACCTCAGTTAAGCGGATTAAAGCACGAGCGATCGCAATTCGCTGCCACTGTCCCCCTGATAAATCAACTCCATTTTCTAGTTGCTTGCCGAGGGGAGTTTCTAACCCTTGGGTTAATTCTTCTATCAAGTGGGCAATGCCTGCATCTTGCAATACAGTTTGGATGGGGAGATCCTCTGACAATTTGGGTTGATAACCCCATCCGACATTTTCTCGCAAGGTTGCTGGGAAGCGGGCGTAATCTTGCATCACAACGGCAATGTGCGATCGCAACTCGTTGAGGTCAAGCGATCGCAAATCTCGATTGTGCCAATAAATCGTGCCAGAAGTCGGATCGTAGAGGCGACACAGCAGCTTCGCCAGGGTTGTTTTACCTGCCCCATTCTCTCCTACCAACGCCACCATTTCTCCTGGTTGGATCGTCAGGTTAATATCTTGCAAAATCTGTTTGTCGCTACCGGGATAAGCAAAAGATAAATCCTGCAATTGGATACCCTGTTCCTCAGAAGCGGGAAGTCGTAGATAACCGCTGTGCAACTGGGGTTCTAAATCTAGTAATTGAAAAATCGGGCTAGTTGCCAACATCACATCGTATAGTTCGCCCGTGTTGCCAACTAAAAGGTAGACACTGCGGCGTAGTTGCAAGATAATGCCCGTGTAAAGGGCTAAATCTCCTATTGTATATCTGCCTTGCAGCAAACCTAGCACCACGTAGACGTAGGGAAAAGCTACCCCCAATCCATCAACCAGCGACCAAAATATCACTGCGATCGCTTCTTCCCGCCGCACCTGTTGCATCTTCAAAAACTGGCGGTCAAACAATCGCTGCCATCGTTCTAGCAACACAGATTGAAGCGAAAACAATCGCACTTCCTTAGCATAAGCTTCCCCCGTTAAAACTTTGACATAGATATTCATTTCGCGAGTAACACTTGCCTCAGTTTCTTCCACCCGCCAAGTTTTTTTGCGAAACTTCAATTCCACAAAAATTGCCGGAATAGAAGAACCTAGCAACAACAGAGGAACCCACCACTGAATTGAAGCTGCCAGCAACATCGCCGGAACAAAAACAAAAATACCAATCAGCGTCGTCGCCACGCTAAATGAGAGTTGCTGGAGGCGCTGCACACCTTTTCCCGTCAGTTCAACCAGATTCAACAAATCGGGGCTTTCAAACAGGGCAATATCATTGAAATTGGCAATCTTGTCCAGCACTTTCCCTTGCACGTAACCCCGAATGCGATCGTGCAAAGCTGAGTATAGCGCTGCCCGAATCGAGTCTATGGAATCAACGATTATATTCAACAGCAGCGCCCCTGCCATACTCCACAGCAGTTTCGGTTGGGACAAAACGAGTGCGATCGCATTTTCTACTGCCCCCTGTCCTAGAAGGCGAGAGGCTTCATCAATCACAATCTTGCTTAAAAACAGCGAAACCGATGGCCCGGTACCGATCGCTAAAGTTACTAAAACGACGTTGCGAAGCTCAAATGGTGCTGCTTGAATTACCATCTCAAGACTGCGGCGCAATGCTTGTAAAGTCGTCAATGGTTTTGGTTGCATCTTCGGTAGATCCCCAGAAAGCGTTTAAGTAAATCTCCAAGATTATGGCTGACCTTTTCGGATGCACAAGCTTCACAAGTGTGAAATTTTTATATGAGTAACTCACTGACAGCAACGCTAAAGCCATGCAAAATATTCTGATTGCTGACAACTTCATCGGTATTAAATAAAAGCCATCTATTTTGAGTATTAATTAACACAATTCGAGTTTCAGGAAACAACAGCCATACTTCTGGGCAACCAGATTCTAAATATTCCTTGGATTTAGCAAATAATTCTTCAGCCGAGTCATCGGGTGAGGCAACTTCAGCAATTAGCGGGAAACTCTGGGGTAAGACAGTAAAGTTATTGCCAAATTGTTCTAGCAGTTGGGGACTAATATAAGCAAGATCGGGACGACGCGCCTGTTTTGCTGTGCGACAAAGCGTTCCTACACAGATTTCTCCTCCTAGTGCGTTAGAGATGATGTAATCTCCCCACTGACGAATTAGCTTACCTTGAGCCAAACCATGTTTAATTGTCATACCTGTTTTTTCAATCAGTTTGCCATCTACCCATTCTGTGCGATCGCGGGGATGGCTCAAAAAGTCTTCTAGGGAGACGAGTTCAATCACATCGGGTGGGGTGATGGAAGCGACCATTGTCAGGGACTCACAAAGCTAAAACGGCTGGCACTACGATTTTAGAGCAGGACTTACGCACTTAGGAACCCATCACCTTTGTTTGTTGTTTTTCCTAAGCATCGGGATTTAGCCGAGTCGAGGTGGTTTGTCAGTAGCTTACACGATTAAGCCTGGGTAGGGGGCATTCCTTTGGTAATTCCCTCCCCCTGGGAGAGAACGCACTCATGTAACCAGCAACTTGAGTTAATATTAAGATTGCCGGAGCAAAATAAAAACCATGAAGAAAGTTGTGATAGTTGGCGCTGGGCCTTGCGGAATTCTACTTGCACATTATTTATTGCGTCGTGGCGTTGCATACAAAATTGATATTTACGAACGCCTCAATGACCCCAGACAAGTCGCCTTCTCCAACTCCAGAACTATCCCTTATGGTATTAACGAACGGGGATTGAGAGCTTTGAAGAAAATCGACGGTCTAGAAGCAGCAGTCAAAGCCAAATGCGTAGAAAATAAGGGTCTGATTATCCATCAAAAGAATGGCAAGACGCAGAATTTGCCCAAAAGAACAACTACCTTTAATACCGACCGGATTAGCTTAGTAATGGCTCTGTTGTCTAAGCTAACGGAAAATTCCGACAGCCGAGTCCAAATCCACTTTAACTCTAAATGTAATCGGGTGGATTTTAAAAATAAGACAGTTACATTTGAAAGAGTTAAAGCAACAGATTCAGGAGAAGAGACAGAAGAGTTCACCATTGATTATGACGTATTAATTGGTGCTGATGGAGCGCGTTCGGTAGTCAGAAGGCATTTTCTAAATTCAGACTATTTTGAATTTGAGCAAAAGTACGTTCGCTCTTACTACAAAACGGTTGGGTTACCAGGTAAAAATGAAAAGGCAGGCATTAATTTAAAACCTGATTGCCTTCATGTCTGGAGACCAGAAGACGGCATAACTTTCGGCGCAGTTCCTCAGCTAGATGGAAGGTTTATCGGTTTGTTATTTTTCCCTAAAACTGCGAAAAAAGTGGTTAATCTTTCCACCAAAGAAGAAGTAATGGCATTCTTTAGGCAAAATATGCCGGAAGCGGGTCAACTATTGGAAGAATCAGAGGCGGAAGCTTTCCTAAAAAGACCAATGGCAGGGCAATTAAAGGTTCGTTGCAATCGCTATCACTACGGCGATAGCGTGCTAATTATGGGAGATGCTGCCCATGCTGTTTCTTCATCTCTGGGTCAAGGCTGCAATAATGCTTTTGAAGATGTGCTAGTTTTGGATAGTCTTTTGGATGAGTATGGTGAGGAATGGAGTTTGGCGCTGGAACAGTTTACGCTCCGCCGTCAACCGGATATGTACGCCTTATGGGAACTCGACACTAACGTATTTCCTGCATCCAAAACTTTGTTTGCGGAGTTCATCATCAGGGAAAGTTTTGCCAAAATAACGAATAAGTTATTTCCTAAACTTTTCTTGCCGCCTTTGCGTGAAGTACTCGCCACAAGCGCAATGCCGTATTCAGAGATTTTCAAGTCCTATAAAAATTGGATATTAAAGGTGAAGAAGTACAACGAGAAGTTTTTTTCGGCGGAATAACAAGCTTGATTGGTTTTTCTCTCCCACCTGCCCACCTGCCCACCTGCCTACCTGCTAACCAAAGTTCAACCACATCGGGTGGGGTGATGGCAGCGACCATTGTCAGGGACTCACAAAGCTCAAACAGCTGGCACTAGGATTTTAGAGCAGGACTTAGGCACTTCGGAACCCAGAAACCGGGTTTCTTGCTGGGATCTCTAGTTCCTTGCTCGACGATTTTTCCTAGAAACCGGGTTTCTTGCTGGGATCTCTAGTTCCTTGCTCGACGATTTTTCCTAGAAACCGGGTTTCTTGCTGGGATTTTTCCTAGAAACCGGGTTTCTTTGCGTATGTGAAGATTGAGTAAAAGGTCAACTGCCTTGAGATCGAGTAATCTAGACTAGAACCGCAAGTAGAATAATTCTGAGAAATCATTCATGGTTGCTACCCAGGTAAAGCACGAAGTCAAAGATCTGTCCCTCGCGCCGATTGGCAAACAGCGCATTGAATGGGCGGGGCGGGAAATGCCAGTATTGAAGCAGATACGCGATCGCTTCGCGGCTGAAAAACCCCTCGCCGGTATTCGTCTGGTCGCCTGCTGTCACGTTACCACCGAAACGGCTAATTTAGCGATCGCTCTCAAAGCCGCAGGTGCCGACGCCGTTCTGATTGCCAGCAACCCCCTTTCTACCCAAGATGACGTTGCTGCTTGCCTCGTCGCTGATTATGACATCCCCGTATTTGCCATCAAAGGGGAAGATGCGGAAACCTACGTCCGCCACGTTAATATTGCCCTCGATCACAAACCCAACCTGATCATCGATGATGGTTGCGATGTAATTGCCACCCTCGTAAAAGAACGGCAGCATCAACTTGCCGATCTCATCGGCAGTACCGAAGAAACCACCACAGGAATTGTGCGGTTGCGTGCCATGTTCAAAGATGGCGTATTAACCTTCCCCGCGATGAACGTTAACGACGCCGACACCAAGCACTTCTTCGATAACCGCTACGGTACCGGACAATCTACCCTCGATGGTATTATCCGCGCTACCAACGTATTGCTAGCCGGTAAAACCGTTGTCGTCGTGGGATACGGTTGGTGCGGTAAAGGTACCGCCCTCCGCGCGCGGGGACTCGGTGCCAACGTAATCGTCACCGAAATCGACCCCACCAAAGCGATTGAAGCAGTAATGGACGGCTTCCGCGTCATGCCAATGGCAGAAGCTGCACCCCAAGGCGATCTGTTTATCACCGTTACCGGCAACAAACACGTCATCCGCAGCGAACATTTCGACGTGATGAAAGACGGCGCAATGGTTTGCAATTCCGGTCACTTTGACATCGAAATTGACCTGAAAGCTTTAGCAGAAAAAGCAACAGAAATCAAGCAAGTGCGGAACTTTACGCAAGAATATCGCTTGAAAAATGGTAAGTCCGTCGTGGTGTTAGGCGAAGGGCGTTTAATTAACCTAGCCGCTGCTGAAGGACACCCCAGCGCGGTAATGGATATGAGCTTTGCCAACCAAGCTTTAGCGGCTGAATATCTGGTCAAAAATAAAGGCAAATTAGAACCCGGTATTCACTCTATCCCCGTCGAAGTGGATAAAGAAATTGCGCGGTTGAAATTGCAAGCAATGGGCATTTTCATCGATACCCTGACCCCCGATCAAATCGAGTACATCAATTCCTGGACATCGGGAACATAATACTTGGGAATTGGTAATGGGTAATTGGTAATGGGAAAGAAAAACCTTACCAATTGCCCATTACTATTACCAACTATGTCAAGACCTAATAGGTAATGGGAAAAAAATTCTATTACCTATTAGCAATTAGCAATTAGCAAGCTGGCAATTACCAATCACCAAAGCTATGAATGAATGGATAAATGCCATGATGAATTCCCTGGGGTATTGGGGAATTGGCATACTGATGTTTTTGGAAAACCTATTTCCTCCCATACCCTCAGAATTGATCATGCCACTGGCAGGATATTCAGCAACTTTACCAGGTACCAAGATCCCATCAATACCTATCAGCATTGCAGCTGGAGTCATCGGCACAGTTGTCGGCGCATTGCCTTGGTACTATGTAGGCAAACTAATCGGTGAAGAAAACATCAAGCGGTTAGCCAACAAATACGGCAAGTGGATTAGCGTATCGGGAGAGGATATCGATAAAGCCAACAATTGGTTCAACAGACATGGGGAAAAAGCCGTGTTTTTTGGTCGTCTCGTGCCGGGAATTCGTACCTTAATTTCCCTGCCTGCCGGACTCAACGACATGGCGTTAGTACCATTCTTAATTTACTCGACTATCGGCACTATTTTGTGGGTAACTTTTCTCACAATGGCTGGTTATCTGCTGGGTGCAAATTATGAATTGGTAGATGAATATCTCGGCCCGGTTTCCAAGATTGTAGCAGCATTATTACTTATTTCTTTTATTGTTTGGATTGTGAGGAAAAAGCAACAAGAAAAGAGAAACAGATAGAACTAAAAATATCTGGGTTTTGCTGAAAACCCAGATATTTTAAATACAGAAATTGCCTAGGGCGTTGTTTGGCCATCCACAGAGTAAATTTATTACGACTGAACCACTGGGCAAAAGTGGAGAGCGAGGCGAAAGCAAGGTATGGGAAGCAGTCAAGCTGGCTTTTACAGATAGAAACTGCATCGCCTATTGGCGCTATCCCATATTTTCCAGAGTCGGAAAAACTAGGAAAGAACCGGATATTTTAATTGCCGATGTTGAACTCGGTTTAATTGTTATTGAAGTCAAATCTATTAGGATTGACCAGATTGTTGCTATCCACGGTCATCGGTGGGAATTCCGCAACTTTTATACTAATTATGGACGTCCTTACCAACAGGCAGAAAATCAGTTATTTGCTTTGTTGGGGTATTGCGATCGCGAACCCACTCTCCGCTGTAAAGTTACAGGTAGAGCCATTGTATCCTTACCTTTAATTACCCAAGCACAATGGCAAAAAAAAGGTTTCGACCAACTCCCCAGTTGTCCTGCCATTTTATTTCAAGATCATCTTTTGCAGGTTGCTACTTCTGTCAAGACTTTACTGCAACAAATTGAGCAAACTATCCCGGCAATCAAAGGTAGAAATTTGCATGAAGAACAATGGAAGTTAATACTAGCAGTCTTAGGTGGAAGTCCAGTATTCCGCAAACCTCGGTTAACCTCTCCCCCCAAAACAAGCAAGGAAGGGAAATTAGGTTTGCACACCCGTGGTGGAGTCTTGGAACAAGCGCGAAATTGGTTATCCGAATTCGACTTACAGCAAGAACTCATCGGTAAACAAATTCCCCCTGGCGCGCAACGAATCCGGGGTATTGCAGGTTCGGGTAAAACCGTCCTGCTGTGCCAAAAAGCCGCACATATGCATTTAAAGTACCCAGATTGGCATATTGCCTTAGTCTTTTTCAGTCGCAGTTTATACGACCCCATCATTGCACAATTAGATAAATGGTTGCGTCGCTTCAGCAGCGGCGAGGTGGAATACGACTCGCACAATCAAAAATTGCGAGTCCTTCACGCCTGGGGTGCTAAAAATCAACCCGGACTTTACAGCATTATTTGCGAAGCATCTGGCGTTCAGCGTCTCACCGCCTACGATACCGATAGCAAGCACCCCAACGAAAGTCTGGCAGAAGTTTGTAGCTTGTTACTGAAAACAGCGACAATTCCCCCAATATTTGATGCCATTCTGATTGACGAAGGACAAGATTTAATCGTCGATGACGAGTTCAAATTTAAAGATAAACAACCTTTTTACTGGATGGTTTATCAATCATTGCGTCCCGTTGATATGCAACATCCCGAACAGCGTCGCTTAATTTGGGCATACGACGAAGCGCAAAGTTTGTCAAGTTTAAATATTCCCACAGCGGGTGAATTATTTGGGGATGAATTGGCGCATTTGGTAACGGGTTTCTATGCAGATGGAATTAAAAAAAGCGAAATTATGCATAAATGTTACCGCACTCCTGGCCCGATTCTGACAGCAGCGCATGGAATTGGTATGGGTTTATTGCGTCCGGAGGGGATGCTTTCAGGTATTACTAGAACGCCAGATTGGCAGGCACTTGGTTATGAAGTGACGGGACGTTTTACTCGCGGTCAACAGATTACTTTGCGGCGGTTATCTGATAACTCTCCTAATGTTATTCCGCAACTTTGGTATGGGTCGGTGATAGAATTTGAAGTGTTTAGCGATCGCATCTCCGAACTCTCTGCTTTATCCGCCAATATTTGGCACAATCTCACACAAGATTATCTCAACCCCAGTCGCGAAATTTTAGTCGTTGTTTTAGGTGAATTTTTCGATGCGATCGAACTAGAATCTCACGTAGCCGAGTTTTTAATATCCCAAGGCATCAATATTTTTATTCCCGGTAATACCGAAAGCAATATCTTAAACCCAGACCCAGAAAATCGCAATCCAAATAAGTTTTGGTGTGCTGGCGCAGTTACAGTTTCTCGCATCCACCGCGCCAAAGGAAATGAAGCAGATATGGTTTATATAGTTGGCTGCGATAATGTTGCCAAAGATGAGAGTAATGTCGCACTTCGGAATCAGTTATTTATCGCATTAACTAGAGCAAAAGGTTGGGTAAAACTCAGCGGGATTGGCAAGTATCCCATGTATGAAGAAATTAAAAAAATACTTGACAGCGGCGACACTTTTAGTTTGACCTTCAATCATCGCCCAAAAGTAGAAATAAGCGTCACCGATGCGGGAGAATTGCTAAAGCGCTATGCCGCAGGTGGGAGAGATTTTCAAAATGCAGATTTAAGGGGAATTGAACTAGCAGGTGCTAATTTGCGGAATGCTAATTTAACGCAAGTTGCTAGTTACATCAAGCGGTACTGGTAATGGCTAATGGCTAATGGCTAATGGGTAGTTGTCAAGAAGGCAAAAGCCTGTTAACCCAATTAGCAAGCTTGCAATTAGCAAGCTTGCAATTACCGCTGTCACAAGTTATAACTAGCAACTTGGGTTAATTTAATCGGTACTTTGCTAAATAATGCTGATTTGAGGAATGCTCAGTTAGATGGCGTGAAATTGGTAATCGCAGATTTAAGTAATGCGGATTTAACCCATGCTAGTTGGCGGAAAGCAAAGTTAATGGGTGCAATTTTACGGGATAGCAATTTGAGCGGTGCTGATTTGAGTTATGCAGACTTAAGCGATGCAGATTTGCGAAATGCCAAGTTAGTTGGAGCTAAATTAGTGGGTGCTAATTTAAGTGCTGCTGATTTGAGTGGTGCTGATTTGAGTGGTGCAAATCTTGAGGGTGCTGAGTTGAGTGATGCTAAATTATAGCGGATTGCAAGCTCGTCTAGGGAAAGCGTTATCGCTTCGTTTGTGTAGCGGCAGCGTTAACGCTGCCGCTACACAAACGAAGGTGTACCTCATACGGCTGCAATCCGCTGTAATATCAAGTACGGTTACATCGGACTTGCACGCTTACCCCCAACCTCCTCTGCGATCAAGGGAGAGGAGCTGGATATACAAGTCCGATGCGAGCGGACTTGATATAACGGGTGCGATAATGCTAGATGGGAGTTTGTAGGGGGGGTTGGCGATATGCATACCCTAGCTGGCGCGAAGGCATCCCAACCACCAAAACCCTAGCTTGCTTGTTTCAACTTGATTTGTTCCATCCAAGCTTTAGTCCCGAAGACACCTGCCAAAAGAGCGGGAACGCTAAAATCTGCATCCAATTTTTCCCAGTGCAACCCATCACCTGAGGGAGTAATTTCAACCTCTGCTAAATCTTCAGAGGAAGCACCTGCCAAACCGGGCGCTATTTCTGGTGGAAAGCTGAAAATTGCGCCGCTTTTTAAGTTAATTATAATGCGATCGCTACTAGAGTCATAATATGCCGACTTAGCTCTGGGTTCAATAGCATTTGCAATTGCTGCTGCTTCTCTTGCCTTAGCAATTGCTGCTTTCAACGCTGCCTCATCCAAGTTTACATTAGCCATGATATTCCTCCCATCGTTGCAGCAGTTCTACTTGATGCTCAATTATTATTGATAGCGCTTTTGCAGCATCTTTATCGCTCATTCCTTCAATCTCAACCAGTTGAGGACTTTCAGTTCCACTATCGAGGTTAATTCTTGCCTGTCCTCCACCTTGGAAAACATGAACCTGAGGAGGCGATCGTTAAAGTAGATGCGAACGGCAAAGCCATCCTTCCTGAGAACAGTTGGCATAATTATATCTTGACAGGTTAGCGTTCGCGCAAGCTAGGGTATGCATATCGCTCGTGTTTCTACAAACCCCCATTATTGCAGAAAAATAGGGTAAACATGAGAAAGCGATTCTCCTCCTCCAGGAGAATCGCATAGATCAAACCCCTGCTGTTTTAACTAATTAACTCAAGTTGCTAGTTATCTCTCTGGGAGCGGCTAATGGCGTTACTAGGCAGATCCCTGGTCACGAGGCTAATGGCGAGATTGGTAAAAATCCAAGATTAGCAATTAGCAATTAGCGATTAGCAACGCCCTTGTTTATAACTAGCAACTTGCGTTAATTAAGCTGCGTAAGCGTCGATTTTGAGCCAACTTTTCTGCCAAAATTTGCTGATAAACCGCTTCATAACCATCGGTCATTTTCTGAACGCTGAAGCGATTCTCTACATGCTCTCGACAATCATTGCGGCTGATTTCCTCAACTCTTCTCACCGCGCTGACGCACTCGGCAACCGAGTTGCATAAAAAGCCGGTTTTTCCATCAGCAATTACCTCGGAAGTAGAGCCTAAATTCATCGCAATCACTGGCGTTCCCGATGCCATTGATTCAATCATTACCAAACCGAAAGGTTCCCTCCAAGTTATGGGGAATAAAGTGGCGAGCGCTCGCCCCATCAATTCATTTTTCTGAGCATGATTTGCTTCACCCAAATACTGAATTTGCTCGCCATCAATGTGGGGTTTGATTTCGTTTTCGTAATACTTGACATCAACCACATCCACCTTACCCGCTATTTTTAACGGCAAACCCACTTGTTTGGCAATTTCTATGGCATGGTGCGTCCCTTTTTCCGGCGATATCCGACCTAAAAACGCTAGATAGGGAGGCTGATCGGGTTGCGGGTAAAACTCGTAACTGCCTACATCAATTCCATCGTAAATCGTCGCCACCCAATTTAACCCTAATCTAGGCTCCCGCTGCGTATTGGAAATGCTTACATATGGCTGCTTTTTGGCATATGTAAACATTTTTTCATTGTCAGGCGTAAAAATGCCATGCAGCGTGTGAAGCGTGGGGGTTTTTACCAGATTGACATAAGGTAGTGCAGCGCAACCCATATGGGAATGAATGATGTCAAATTCTGACGCTTGTTCGTACACTCGACTTAGTTGTAGCATTTCATAGATGCCGAATTCCTTGACGCTGGAATCGAGTCTTAAAGCGCGGGGATGAACCGATTCAAGTTTCGCCAAAGTGATAGAATCTCCCGATGCAAAAAGGGTTACTTCATGTCCACGTCGCACTAATTCATCGGTTAGCAAACTCACCACTAACTCAATACCGCCATACCCAGGAGGTGGGACTCTCTCCCATAAAGGTGCGATCTGTGCAATCCGCATAATCATCTCCTAAAAACTGAAAGTTTAAACTGCTTTCAATCGATTCACCTGTCGAGCGTAAATAGGTTTAAATGGTAATTCGCTCAACAACTAAACAAAAATTTTATAAGTTTAAAAGGGTTGATTCTTCTGCCTTAAGGTAGAGGCTGCTTATGTCTTAAAGCGTAAATTCACAGAAACCCGACGGCGCTCAAGCGCCTACTACTAACTGAGGATGCGATCGCCCTGCAACACCCAGTGGGTTACAGCGCTAGCGACCTGGGCAATAAACAGACTAATTTGCCAATTTGCCAAAATAGCAAATATTATTTCTGTATAATCCAATGCACAAGTCCCCCGACGACAGTACAGCCTACAGCAGTAATTCTCAGTTTGATGACTTGATACAATCTCTTGGCATCGATCTGCATCCAAACATCAACACCGAACATTCCCACACCAACTGGCAAGACAACAGCCAACAGCACAACCCTTATCCCGATAACCTTAACCATACAGGAATACCAGACTTAACCCAAAACAGTTGGGACGATTCATCTCACCATCACCCCCAGTTCGTAGTAGGCGCTTGGGCGCCGTCGAGTCAGTGGCACGATACAGAAAACGGATTTACACACTATCACGCCGAAGTAAGCGCCACAAAACAAGTACTCAATTCTTCCTACTCCAGCGCCAAAGATGGCCCTTACATCAACATAGATCGCTATGGCGACATTCACCTGCACAAACTTGACGGCACAACACAAACAGTCGGTCACGTGTCTGGACAACAATTTTACAACTGGGCAGGCGAACATATCGGCTACCTCAAAAACGGACACATTTATCGATGGATAAATGACACATCCGTAGGGCGAGTCGAAGGCGGACATATCTATCAAGAAAACGGCAAAGAAATAGGTAGAGCCGATACCGATTTAGAAGGCGCTGCCCATATGCTATTCGTAGTCCGTGGCGGCACCTTTTAACCCTTCCCCCCCCTCCTTCCCAGGCTCCCGCCTGGGAACGCAGATATGGAGGCTCTGCCTCGAACGTTATCATATAGTTTAAATCGTTGTAGGGGCGGGTTTCACCAACCATCTTTGCCACCAACAGATAACTTAAATAAACCCGCCCCCACCGCGATCGCCGAACACAGAAACCCGGTTTCTTCGTTTTATCCAGTTGCCAAACCTACAATTTTTCATAAAAACCGGGTTTCTTTGCCTAGTTCCTATATCCTCATCACCAACAAAAAACAAACAAATGACACGCGCATTACCAGGAAAAAAAGGATTTTGGGGTAAAGTTTGGGACGGAGTAAAAGCTGTATTTACTCCCACAGTTTACCTAGCAGACAGACAAGCCGAAACCCTAACCCGCAACACAGATTTAACTATCGAAGCCAATCAAAGACTCGAAAAAAGTCGGCAACAACTCCGCAAACAAGAACTAGCATTACAAGAATTCCAGCGCGAAGCCAACCTAGAATTTCAAGCCGAACAAAACGATCTAAATCGTTCCTTACAATCAGAACTATCAAGACTCACCCGCGAATTACAAACCCAAGAAGCATTACTAACCCGCGAATTCCAAGCGAGTGAAGGCAAGAAAAACCGCGAACATCAAGAAAAACTTGCCCGCCTCAACATGGAATTGCAAGCCGAACTAGCAAAGCTCAACCGCGAATTTCAAGCCAAGGAAGGTAACCTCAACCGCGAACACCAAGTCGAACTAGAAATCTTCCGGTCAAATCTGCAAAAATGGTGTCTCGAACAGCAAAAGGAACTGCAATTAGAACTTAAAGCCATAGATGCCGAACTTGCTCGCGAACTGAGAATTTATGACCGCCAAACAGCTATAGAGGTTATCCACGAACAGAAACGGCAAAACAACTCCCCCATCTGGTTAATCGCTGAAGATATCGTGCATTCTAATCCCAATCAAAATCCCATTCCCCTGCGAGTTTTTCTCTCGCCTCCCACCCTGCGTTTCGACCGTTCCGGCGATGGCAATGATGCAGCCAAAGGCTTTCCCGACATGGAAGAAACCCTGGGAGCTTACCTGCAACAGTTCTTTGAAAAATATTCAGCCCAAGGGCGTCCGATTGAATTTCTCGCGGGTGCTTGGACGAGTAAGTTCTTCCACAGCCAAGCAGCTACAAAATCAATGTTTCGCGGCTTAAAAACCGAGCCGACTTTAATTTTAGAATCCGCTGCTGAAGGGGATTATTTCAATTTCCGCTTTGGTTATTGGGGTTTAAATTGGGCGACTTACCGCTACAAATCAGCTATTACTATGCTACCTTGGCGAGAAGTGCTTTTCGACTTTGCTAAAGATCGCGCTTTGCGGTGGAAAGAAAAGCGAGACAAGCACATCGCTGCGGGGAAAAATGCGGAAGAATTTGATAACCGTTACGGGATGGAAATGGTAAAGCGGTATCGGCGAAACTTGGAAATAATTGAAAACGAGCGGTTGTGTATAGAAGATGGCGATGACCCCAGCGAAATTGAACGCCTCTACAGCATCCATCAAAACGATTACAATCAATTGCGTCAATTTATCGGCATTTGTCACTGCATCATCGCGGGTTTGCTAGCCGATGAATACTTTTTAGTTCACGTTTCTCCTGAAGTCCGCCAGCCGCCTTTGCTGCCTCAAATTTTGCCCGATTTACTGCAAGAAATTCCAGAGGAAGAACAGGATAAATTAGCAGAAATTGTTGTCAATTTCTACGGAAATCTGTATAATCTTATTGGGCAAGAAGAGTCAGCGTGGCTTGCCGAACTGCGGTTAGATTTAGCCGAAAGTCTTCTGGGCTTGCCTAAAAAACATTGGGCGGAAGCGCAAATATTTGAGTCGGTGAAAGCTTGGCTAAACTTAAAGAAACCGGGTTTTTCTAAAAAACCAGGTTTCTGGGCGGAAGGTGAGCTATTAGATGCCTTAGATTCAGCTTTGACAATCGACGATTTGGGTTATGTAGAGAAGCTCAATAGCTGTTTAGCCGCTGTGGGTAAAAATCGCCAGTTAAGTGTCGTTGACTCTTGTTACAACCGGGGTATTCAACGGTGCCGTGAGGAAAAATATTCAGCCGCTATTGTTGACTTCAACCAAGTCATTCAAATCAATCCCAATTTAGCGGAAGCGAATTACAATCGGGGACTGGCTTATGCTAAATTAGGCCAGTATCAAGCGGCAATTGAAGACTACACCCAAGTGTTGCGGTTGAATCCAAATAATGCCAACGCTTGCAACAACCGCGCCAATGCTTATTACAAATTGGGCGACTACGAACGGGCAATAGCTGACTACAACCAAGCATTAAGCATCAATCCCAATTTACCAGGAGTTGCTCACAATCGTGATGTGGCACAAGGCGTGTGGGAGGAGAAAAAGCGTCAGCAGCGGGAAGAAGAGGAACGGCGCAAAGTTGAGGAAGAGGAGAAAAAACAAAAGCAGCGGGAAGAAGAGGAAGCTAAAGGGCAAGAATTCTACTTTGAGGTTATTACAGTCAATGCCCAAGGGCGCGAAATAAGTCGCAAACCGGGTAAAGCAAGGCAGAAATTGGAACAATTGGGTAATGGTATTAACTTGGAAATGGTTTACATTCCGGGCGGAATGTTTCAAATGGGTTCATCAGAAAACTCTTCGGAACAACCCATACATCAAGTAACCATCAAACCTTTCTTTATGGGCAAATATCTCATCACTCAAGAACAATGGCAAGCAGTGATGGGAAATAACCCTTCTTATTTTAAAGGTGCGAAACGTCCTGTGGAAAATGTATCCTGGCAAGATGCCATCGAATTCTGTGCCAAATTGTCGCAAAAAACCGGGAAAAATTATCGCCTACCCAGCGAAGCAGAGTGGGAATATGCTTGTCGTGCGGGTACAACGACGCCTTTCCACTTTGGCGAGACAATTACCCCCGATTTAGTCAATTATGACGGAAACAACCCCTACGCTTCTGCGCCAAAAGGACTTTACCGTCAAGAAACAACGCTGGTGGGGAGTTTTCCACCGAATGCCTTTGGGTTATACGATATGCACGCCACTGTTTGGGAATGGTGCAGCGATCGCTGGCACGATAATTATAACGGCGCGCCCTGTGACGGAAGTTCTTGGGAAACTGGCGGATCTGATAACCGAGTGCTGCGTGGAGGTTCGTGGGACGACGTTGCGGTCGATTGCCGCAGTGCCTACCGCAACTGGGTCGCGCTGGGCGATAGGCACTGGGATTTGGGATTTCGCGTTGCGGTTTCTTAGATTCCGGGCGTTTGGTTGTCGAATTCTTAGTTTCCGCCTTTTTGGTTGCCGGTATTTTGGTTTCTGCTTGCTAGGACTCTTCTTCTCTTCCCTTTTGCCCTTTTGCCCTTTACTCTTTTTCTTTTTCTCTCTTTTGCCGAAGGCGGAGCGAATTTTTGTTCAGAAACCCGGTTTTTCCAAAAAACCGGGTTTCTAGGATTTACAAACAACCGTTTTTCGGAGAAATTAAAAGCGTATCCATTTTTCTCGTACAAACGAGGGGGTGGAGAAGGGGCAGGCACTTCCGAGTGCAGCGTGGTGGTTCGTGGAACAACAATGCGGTCAATTGCCGCAGTGCCAACCGCAACAGGAACGCGCTGGGCAATAGGAACAGGAATTTGAGTGAGTAGTAGGTACTTGAGTACCTAGACTCACGGCGATAAATCGCCTACTACGAACCGCTTGTATCATCCAACTCAGATTCAATTCGTAGTAGGTACTTGAGTACCTCGACTCACGGCGATAAATCGCCTACTAAGCGGAAGTTGCCCCCGCAGGGGGGCAACTTCCGTCTGAAACCGTTACAGTGTCAGACTTTCGGTGATTGTGGTAAGTCTCATACATGACTACAATCGATGCAACCCTTATGTGGCGTGGATTTCAGCCGATGTTATGTTGAAACCAATTGTAAAACATATTTTGTGCGAAGTCTTGCCATACATGACTACACATTTTTGAGGCAAAATGGCTATAAGCCAAGTATGAGAAGGGTTTCAGCCAACAGAAGTTGCCCCGCAGGGGGCAACTTCCGACTAAGAACCAATTGTGTCATCCAACTAACTTTGAGTGAGTAGTAGGTACTTGAGGACCTCGACTCACGGGGATAAATCCCCTACTAGGAACCGTTGGTAGTCGGTACTTGAGGACCTCGACTCACGGGGATAAATCCCCTACTAGGAACCGTTGGTAGTCGGTACTTGAGGACCTCGACTCACGGGGATAAATCCCCTACTACGAACCGCTTGTATCATCCAACTCAGATTCAATTCGTAGTAGGTACTTGAGTACCTCGACTCACGGGGATAAATCGCCTACTAAGAACCAATTGTGTCATCCAACTAACTTTGAGTGAGTAGTAGGTACTTGAGGACCTCGACTCACGGGGATAAATCCCCTACTAGGAACCGTTGGTAGTCGGTACTTGAGGACCTCGACTCACG
>NZ_BLAY01000180.1 GCF_020521235.1 Microseira wollei NIES-4236
CTGTCAATGTTTTTGGTTTATTATATCAATACTTCGTGAATTTTTGCCTAAAGAACGTTCGCGAGACTGAAGTCTCGCGCGGTTACCCCGGTATAAATACGCGGGGTTTTCGCGAACTTCTCTATAAAGGAGTTAGAGCCAGCACGCCGTAGCCTGAGAAACTTGGGCGTGCTGGCTTTTGACTTTGATCTACTCCAGGTAGATCAACTTCAGTTTAATGCATAAAGATGTAATATGCAACTAATAGATGCAGTAGGCAGATAAAAAAATCTATAAATTGTCTAAAACTGCTACCAACTACGGATCGCAGCAAAGAGTATGATGGATAAGCGTCAAGATGTTCGGGGAGAAATGGCAAAGCGCATTACAATTACGTTGCCGGACGAAGTTGCAGAAGCATTGGAGAAGTGGGCGAAGGAAGAAGCTAGACCGATGGCGAATCTTGCTACTTTCCTAATTCAGAAGTGCATTGCCGAAAAGCAGCAGAATAAACAGCAAGATAAATAGCGATCGCCCAAGATGGGACAAGCGGGTAAAGCTCTTAGGGAAGTGTTGGCAACTTATGGCATCAGCCAAAATAAACTGGCAACGGCAATGGGAGTGCAAAGATCTGCGGTTTATAAATGGGTTCATGAAGAGAGAGATCCGACCGCCCTTACGGTTGTAGGGATAGTTAAAGCGTTGAGAGGGATGAACTCAGAAGCCGCCGAAGCGTTTATTCGGCTGTACTTGGGTGAACCAACAGAGAATGAAAACTCACCATCAACAAGCGGGAGTGTTTCATCCCCCGGATAAATCGCGGGGGATGAAACACGACGCGGCGGTTTTAACCGCCGTCAGGCAGTTGACGGATAAACTCGCGAATAACGTCTGACTTAGTTCTCTTGTATTTCCTGCAATAACGTTCGAGTTTTTCGTACTCCTGTTGGTTAACTCGTAAGTGTAACTGATCTTTTGACATTTTGTGTACCATTGTGGTACATTAATTATATGCCGAAATAGCGAAAGGCACGCTCGGTTGATACGCAGAAAAGGTCTCGCAGTAGGCAAGTGTTGGTGAATAGCAAGTAAATCGTAGCAATGGGGATGTCCAAGGTATCTTGGTTATAAAAGCAACATCAAGCAGTTGATGTTGAGTAAGCCAGCCTGGAGGTTCAAGAGCTAGTATGCTTGCGGAAGAACTTTTGCAACATCGCTAGTTTCTTAGGGCTACTGAAAACTTCCGCTCTGAACTGTGGGATAAGGCGAAAGCCCCCGCGCTTCAGCCGGGGGTAAGCTTACAGTAGTTATGCCAAAGAAGCCAACTCCAAGATCCACCAAGGGTGCGGCTACACAGACGAAGCCTGCCAGAGCAGGCTTCGTCTGTGTAGCGACACCATGCGCGGGTGTCCGCTACAAACTTGACATGCTCCCGTTTATATTGCGATCGCTTTGAGTGCGACTTGGTTAAGAATCTGCGTCAAGGGATGGTTAGGGTATCGCAAACAGAAAACACCGCTACTTCCCAATTGCATCATTTCTTCCGATACAGGCAAGATTCCTGCGACGGGAATATCGTAAGTCATCTCTACTTTTTCCTGAAGTTCAGAAAAGTCCATTTTGCTTACTACTTTGTTAATCACCATCAGCATGTTGGGAACTTTGAGTTGACGCGCAACATCAACGGTAACAGCAGTTCCCTGAAAATCTTGGCTGTCGGGACGCAGAATTAAGATTAACAGATTGGAGATTGCAATCGATAGCAATGTTTCTCGACTAAGACCGGGATGGGTATCGAGAAACAGGTAATCTAATTCAAGTTCTTTAATCAATCGCTGGAATCCGCAATTTAGCAAATTCACGTTATAACCTTCGCTAATTATCCGGGCAATTTCATTGACGTTGATGCTGGAGGGTATGAGGAAAATCCTACCTTTTTGCTCAATTCCTATAGCAGAACTGACATCGTAAGCTGTATCTTGAATTGCACAGCGATTCCACAAGTAGTCATTTAAAGTTTGCCTTGGTATATTGCTGTTAAAAATAGTATGAATGCCAGGGGATTGTAAATCGGTATCTACCATCGCAACTCGCTTTCCTTGGAGTGCGATCGCTACTGCCAAATTTGCCGTTACTCCCTTCGGTGCCGGAAGAATTTGTACTGAATGAACCGCGAAGACGCGAAGAACACGAAGGAAGAGAAAAGAAGAAGTACATAATTTTCTAGCGGGATGGGAGTAAAATCTTTGCGTAAGTGCGATCGCTTCTTGCCTATCTTGGGTAAACTATTTTCCCCTCTGTTGCCTGTTATATTAGGCAGCGCGATCGCAGTTAATCATCCACGGCGTACCAAATCGATCGACCAACATTGCAAAGCGTTCTGCCCAAAACGTTTCCTCCAATGGCATCTGCACTTTTCCATTTTCTGCCAAAGCGTTAAAGATGCGTTCTGCTTCCGAGCGATCGTTGAATTGAAGCGATATATAAACCCCCTTGGATTCCTCAAACATTTCGGGAGGTGCATCGGAACCCATCAATTCCCGATCGCCGACAATTAAGTGAGTGTGCAGGATTTTCTTGCCCCACTCAGGTGGTACTTGTTCTGCTGCTGGCGAACCTTCGTAGGTAAGCATGGCTGTAATTTTGCCGCCAAAACATTGCTCGTAAAACTTAAATGCTTCTTCGCATTGACCGTTGAAATTGAGATAGGGACTGACTTGCATTGTAGGACTCCTTGAATTGATAAATGACTGGGAAATTTGTGCGGTGAACCTGAATGGTTACGAATTTTTCAGTTTTTCAGCCGCCAATCGAATGCGAGCTTCCTGCTCTTTAAGTTCGGGTGTCAGTGCTTCGCCGAAATCCTCAGCCTCAAATATCGGACGAATTTCAATCTCCGATTCTCCTGGCATCGGATTGGGACAGCGTTTGACCCAGGCGATCGCTTCGTCCATCGACTGCACTTGCCACAGCCAGAAACCCGCAATCAGTTCTTTTGTTTCGGTAAAAGGGCCATCGATTGCCGTTCGCGTGGCACCTGAGAACCGCACCCGCACCCCTTTCGAGCTGGGATGCAGTCCCTCACCGGCAAGCATAATGCCTGCCTTTACCAGCTCTTCGTTGTAGTTTCCCATTTCGCTCAAAAGCTGCTCGCTGGGCATCACACCCGCCTCAGAGTCTTTCGTCGCTTTGACTATGACCATGACTTTCATCTTTTGTTCTCCTTGAATTTAGCTTTTCCCGTTCTCAGCGCTAGATTTCGAGTGCGAACACCGCTTGTGAGGTTTCTGGATTGAAGGGAACGGAACCGTGTTCGTGTACGATCTGCCACTTGCCTTGGTGGCGCTGCAACGCAGTAGTAAACCGAAGCCAAGTTTGCATCGCTGGATGATCGAGAGCCATACCTGTGAAGCGTCCCAACCAATGCGCGATCGCCAAGTCGCCACTGACGATAACTTTCAGATCCTGAGTCTCGATCTGGAGAGAGTCTGGGAAGCAAGGTAAGCACGCTTCCCACATGCGACGCACAGCATCGACTCCTTTGGATTGGAATGGCGGTTTGACATCGAAGAAAGTGACATCGGTAGCGTAGTGACTCACGATGCGATCGAGATCTTTAGCGCAAATTGCATTAGCTGTATCGACGATGATTTGTTTAATTTCAGCTTCGTCCCGCGTGGTAATGGTTGTGGTTGTCATAGTACTAGCTCCTGATTGATTTCAAAAGTCGATCGAACGTGGATAACTCTCGGTTCATCTATTAGTCGAATAGAGGTGCGCGCGATCGACAAGTTGGGCGTAATTTTCTGAAAAAAATCGTCAGCTGTTGATCGGAAAGCTGGCATTACTTGTTAGATGGCAAGCC
The DNA here is from genome assembly GCF_020521235.1 of Microseira wollei NIES-4236. Lineage (GTDB taxonomy): Bacteria > Cyanobacteriota > Cyanobacteriia > Cyanobacteriales > Aerosakkonemataceae > Microseira > Microseira wollei. The sequence goes on from NZ_BLAY01000180.1 coordinate 3,845, forward strand.
CGTCAGTTCGACCAGCGGTCGAATTTCCACTGTACCGATGCGGGCGCTGGGGATGCGTCCGGCGATCGCGATCGCTTCATCGAGATCCTTCGCATCGATCAGGAAATAACCGCCGAGTTGTTCGCGGGTTTCCGCAAACGGGCCGTCAGTGATGAGGCGTTTGCCGTTGCGAACCCGAACGCTGGTTGCCGTTGTCACCGAGTGTAATGGCGACGCATCTAGGTATTGACCTTTTGCTTGCAGTTCTTGCGTTAGCTCGATTGACTCGGCATAGCAGTGTTCCCGTTCGCTTTCAGTCCATGCAGTTTCTTCGCTGTAAATCAGCAACATGTATTTCATGATTTTTGTCCTGTTTTGAGTTGAACGACTGCAAACTAATATTTCCGCCAGTAATGCGATGTCATAAATTGGTGCCAGTTGCCATCTTCGCCTAGAATTCGCGATGTCAACGTTCGGCGATCTTCGCTGACGAACTCAATCATGTCTTGATATTTCGCGATCGCAGTCTCGCTAAAATTAGGCCCCTCGGTATCGAGCGTGAGTACATTTTTGTTTGCATCGAGGGAGCCATTGTAAACCCACAAATTTGCCATCATTGAGGCCACAAAAGTCCCGACATAGCGATCGATCTTCGGCTCATAACCCAAAGTGATGATGGTCTTTGCAGTCCCACCATCTGGCATCTCGCCCTCCCCTTCGGCTACAATCCAAAACCCACCGAGCGATCGCACGACCTCGAATCCTTTGGACTTCGACGGCGGTTGGTCAGATCCCATGCTGCATTCGGTTTCGTAGATCCACTCGCCGACAAGTCGATCCAGCCAGCGGTGTTCCTGTTGCGGTTGTGCGTGCATTGCGTTTCTCCTGGATGTTGGCTGCTATCCAGTAGTCGAACGATGAAGCGGCAAATCGACATCGGGACAAAAATTTTTTCAGGACATTCGCTTAAATATACACAAACGCTAGAAGTTTATACACACAAAGCGTTTCCACAACAATGGGCAGCTATTCAGTATAATCTTGCCCTTGCCTACAGCAATCGCATTCAAGGTGAACCAACAGAAAATATTCAAGCCGCAATTGCATTCTGTGAGCAAGTACTACGAGTCTTCAACTCAACAGCATTTCCTAATGAATGTCGGCAAACAGCCGGTCGGCTGGGCGATTTGCTTAACCCAAGCATTACAATACGGTCATCTCATGTTTATCCCTCCGGCTATGGTTCAAACCCCTACGCAACCAATCACCCTAGATGAATTCCTAAAACTACCGGAAACCAAACCCGCCAGCGAATTCATCGACGGTCAAATTATCCAAAAGCCCATGCCTCAAGGAAAACACAGCACCGTTCAACTGGATTTAGGAGCCAATATCAACCTGACTCTCAAACCTCAGCGCATTGCCCGTGCCTATACTGAACTGCGCTGCACCTTTGGCGGACGCTCAATTGTGCCGGATGTCACGGTGTTTACCTGGGGGCGGATTCCCCGTGACGCAACGGGTGAAGTCTCAAATACCTTTGCGATCGCCCCAGATTGGACAATCGAAATTCTCTCCCCTGAACAAAGCCAAACCAAAGTGGTTCGCAACATTCTCTACTGTCTCACCAACGGCACCCAAATGGGTTGGCTGATTGACCCTGACGAAAAACTGGTCTTTGTTTATTTTGCGGATAGTCCCGTGGCAGTGTTTGAATCTGCCGCCGATCGGATTCCAGTGCCAGCCTTTGCCGAATCCTTCCAACTCACAGTCGGTCAACTATTCAGTTGGCTTGAGGAGTAGTCGGTATGAGCAGGATTTATCACGAGCGAATGGATGTGTTGCAACGCCTGAGAACGCGCTTGAAAAACCCACAAGAAGGATAGCTGCGATCGCCCTTTAAAGAAAATCGAATTTCGCTAAAATAAATCCCGATCGTCAGATAATTGCGTTGCCCAGAAAAAATGGAAGTAAAAATCAATACCTTGACTCCTCTGTGGACTGGTGGCGTTGATGCTGGTAAGTGCGATCGCATCCACGAAACAGGCATCTTGGGTAGTCTGCGCTGGTGGATGGAAGTGCTGGTGCGAGGAGTTGGGGGAAATGCGTGTGACACAACAGAACAGAAATGTTCGCGCAAAAATGGACTTTGTGATGTCTGCAAAGTTTTTGGTGCAGAGGGTCAAAAACGGCAGTTTAGGTTGGAGGTTCAGGAGGTTCAAATCTCTGATGCAGTCATTCAGCATCCTATCCAAGCAAATCGCTCCCATACCAATAATAAGGGCAAATCGAAACCACCAACCTGGTATTTTCCAGATCCAACCCGAAAAGATATTAAACCGCAGCCTGCAAATACTCCAAAAACTGGCACACTTATCCTTAAAATCCAGAGCTTACAGTCAGATTTCAATCCAGGAGTTATTGGTGGATTAATTCAATTCATAGCCGATCATTCAGCGTTAGGTGCGCGTCCCCAAATGGGTTTTGGTGTGATTGAGGTAATGGACGACGATTTCTCAAAGCCGATCCGCTTTAATACACAAACCCTCTATAACTGGCTCACTGCTACAGCCGGAAACAAAATCTATCAAGATTTACCTTCACTACAAAACATCTTCCTAGCACAGATTCAGCCTAAAGATTCAACCGATTTGTTTACTGAAAAAGAAACCTTCAACTTAAAGTATGAACTCCGTAACTGTTTTAGGGCAGCAATAGGGAGGCCGGATAATTTACGTCAATTACGCCACTTCATCATGGGTACGGTGGACGGCGATCGCATGGCTGCCAAAATCAAAATCTCTCGTCCTTATGAAAATGACAAATTGATGCGTGTATGGGGTTGGATTCCAGAAGAGGCAGATGTTTACAAAAATGGCTGGAATAGAGAAAAGGTCGTAGATGCCATTTATCAACATCTGACAGCAAACTATACCTTGCACGACTGGCGTGAGATGAATTCAGACAGAGATATCGAAGCAAAGAATATTAGTGAGGCAAAGATATTTCTGCGTAGTATATTGAAATTGCAGGAGGATGGCTGATGCAGCATGACTATTACGCTTTTCGGAAAGAACAATTGGGCGAGACGCTGAATGAACTCGATCGAGCAAAAGTAGAACTTGATGAAGCGAAACAACGCAGGGATAAAAATGCGCGTCAACAGGCAGAAAGGAAGATAGAGCAAGCTGCTGAAAAGGGAGTTAAACTTGAACCTCACCTATCTTATTTATGGTATGAAGCTCAGGGTTCTGAACTCAAAAATTCTATTCGTGATGCTTGGCAAAAGCATTTAAATGCCAGTATTATTCCTGATGCGTTTCACTTTACACCGGACATCTCTGCTCTCAACCACCTACCATCGCTCAGTTTTATGCTGCGCGTTCCCTTTAAACTGCAAAAACCTTATTTGAGCAAGGACGATCGCACTTTTCACCTCCTCGATAACCCCGTTCGGAAAGATAAGGTATTTCAAACCCCGATGGTTGCTTCGACAAGCTGGAAAGGAGCATTACGAGCAACATTGTGGCAATTAGGACATCAAGAAGACAACGAGCAAATTATTCGACTCTTCGGTGATGCTCGTGAAGATGAAAAAGGACAAGCAGGTCGGCTCTATTTTTATCCAACGTTCTTTGACAAGATTGGACTGGAGGTAATTAATCCGCACGATCGCAAAACAGGCACGGGCAAAAATCCAATCTTAATCGAGTGTGTTCCGATAGGCGCAACAGGTGACTTTGTTATTCTGTATGTACCTTTTGGGAAAATAGATGAAAGCCTAGTTGCTAAAGATTTAGAAGTGGTTGCGAAAGGTGTAGAAGCCATGCTTGCCGTTTATGGTTTTGGCGCAAAAACCAGTAGCGGTTTTGGACTTGCAAAAGTGAGTGGAAAAGTAGATTTTGCGATTCGGGCTGATTGGCCAGAGTTAGCAGAAACTTCGACTCCAGCCCAACAGCCAGAATTTTTGAATGATGATGGCAATCTCAAACAGGAATTTTTGAATCCTGATGGCACCTTTAAAACTGAAAAACAATACAAAACTTTTCTGCAAAGTCAAGGAATAACTCATAACAAAAAGCTATATCAGGAGGCTAAAAAGTGGTGTGAAGCCAATACGAAAGAGTCAGCGTCCCAATCAAAATCGCTACAATCTATGACTGAAGTTTCTTTTGATAAATTGAGTGATTTGGGCGATCGCGCCAAGGAAATAGCAGAGAATCTACCCCGAAGAAAGGAAATCAGCTATGACTTATGACTTGACAACTTTAGCGGATAAACATGAAGCTCTTCTCTTGGCAGAAATAGCAGCATGGCTGCATGATTGGCAGAAATGTATTCCCTACTGGAAAAAATTAGGAGCAGCTTTTCAGCCTAGTAATATTTCTTCTATTTTAGATAACTTTAATTCAGAAGACCCACTTAACTTATTTGCTGAATCTTATTCTCTTAAAAAATTAATACAAGAAGGCAAAGATCCTTCTAAAGCAGAACATTCTTTAGACTGGCGGGTTAGATTATTAGGAAATTGTCATGGAATTGCCCATGTAGATAAACCAGCGGAACAACAGCTCGGTCAGCAAACTTCTCTAATTTCTTCTGTTTTTGGGTTTGAGACTAATCCTGAAGAAAAGTCGTCAGAACTATTGGAAGCAGTCAACAATATTGATAAACGCAATATTTTTTTTGAAAAGTTAGAGCAAGCGTTCAATAATGCTGTAGGAGATACAAGAAGACCTCTGAACGAAGTCAGACTTTGGGAATGGGGAGCAGCTACAGCAGCTTTCTGGAAAGCAATGGCTGCTCGGTATGTTTTAGAGAATAAGATTACTGAAGATAACCTAAAGTGGCGAATTCTATCTGTCAGGTTTGATGGTCTGAGTTTTCTAGAGCGATCGCAGACGATTGGTGATTTACTAGGTCGGCAGACATCTTTGCGAACCACATTAAACTGTGTGCGTACACTTCTAGAGGAAACTTATCCAATTGGAAATGAAGTCTATCGAGATGAAAATGGTAGTGCTTTTTTAGTGCCAGATCTAGAGAATGATAGTGATGGCAGCAAGTTACGCAATCTCCTTGAAAACCAAATCCTGAACGCTGGATGGTGCAATGAGTTAGATGGAGAGTTAAAGCCTCGAATTGATATTACAGAACCTCACGAAAAAGCTATTGTTCTTCACAAAGCTCTAGAACAAACATTGCCACGAACTACACCGTTTGAAGATTATTCAAATCGTTGGTGGCAGGAAGAAGTTACTGATATTTGCACGGTCTGTGGTGTGCGTCCCCAAGGCTGGGGTACGTCCAGTAAAGAACAAAAACGTGAAGCGAGGTCACGCAACATTTGTCATGTTTGTTTACAGAGACGTAGTAAACGATCGCAAACATGGTTGCAAAATTTGCAGACAGAAGAGATAGAAGATAAAGAAAAACGAAGCACAATTTGGATTGACGAAGTTGCTGATGAAAATGCTCGTTTAGCGTTAGTAGTTGGTAAATTTAATCTAGATAACTGGCTCAGTGGGGATATGATCGAGACGCTAATGGCTGTGGGTGAACCTTCTAAACTCAAAAATAAAGAGTCTTCTTTTGCCCGCATTCAACGTGTCTGGTTAACCACTCAACGATTCTGGCAAACAGCATTAACAGATGTACAAGATGCCAAGCTACCCAAGGTAAAAGATCGGCTAATTATTGAGGGATCTAATCTTACCCAATTCAACTTACAGCGTTACGGCAACTATGACCTGTTACTGGGCATGACTAAGCTGAGTGTCTTGCATGACAACGGCAAACTGATTACTTTAGACAATCTCCGCTACACTGCCAAGCAGCTTGGTGCTGAATCTAAAGAATATTCCACTGATGAAGCTGCAAGGAATTTTGTCCGTCAACGGTTACAAAATCAGCAAGTCACTATTGAAGAACCTACTGGATATGGCAGTCCCAACAAATTAAAAGGCACGCTAAACATTGGTAATGTCACCTTTGATGCAACTGAATATAGCCCGATAATCCCCATTCTGGCTGAACCGCGAACGTTTATGGCACTTGTTCCAGCAAACAAGTCTCTTGAGGTAATTAAGGCAATTAAAACGAAATCCGATCGCGAAATGGGTAAAGTTCGCAACCGCCTCCCCTTGCATCTAGGTGTCGTATATTTCCAGCGTCGTACCCCTCTGCGATCGGCTTTAGATGCGGGACGACAGATGTTAAATTACAAATCACCTAACGATAAGCAACTCTGGGAAGTGCAGTCAACAACAACAGGAAAACTCCCGCCGGAAAAGCAAGAATTAGCAAATGGGACTAAACAATTTGAGGAAACGATTACTCTTCAACTAACTCAAGATTCCCGCACTATCACTTGGTACGTCCCCGCCAAAATGGGTGATGGTACAACTGAGGATAGTTGGTATCCCTACGTCTTTCTGGAAACCAATGGGGATGACAGCCAAGTGAATGGACGGCAAAGGGCTATCAAAAGTCAGCGCCCCGGTGAAACCACAGCCTGCTGGCTGGTTCATGCTGCTGATTTGAAACAGGGCGACCAAATTTACTTCACACCGTCTACTTTCGACTTTGAATACCTCGACAGCACCGCCCGCCGCTTCGAGATTTACTACGATGAAAAAACAGGTCGCCGTCCGCGCCAAACACGCCCTTTCTATCTGGAAGATCTCGATCGCTTCGACACCCTTTGGGAGATTCTGAAAAATCTTGAAAAATCCCAACGCCATCAGGTGATTTACACTATTGAAGCCACCCGCGAAATCTGGTTTCGGCAAAATGAGTCAGGTTTACTTCTAAATGATGAAGGCAAACCACCAGAAGAGGATAAGGTATTCCGTCGATTTGTGGCTGACACACTGGCAAATGCAACATGGACAAAGGAGAAAACCGACTGGTGGCAATCTCTCAAAGACTGGCGAAGAAAATTAAACGAGGTATGTGAAATTTCCCTAGATACTTGGGTACAAGGTGAATTAACTGTTGCCAAACAACTCATTGATGCAGGAGTGCGAGGCGAATTAGCTGACTTGGCAGAACTACACATGGAAATCTTAAAGGAACGGTAAGGAAAACAATAATGGCAACGTATAAACGGCAACGCTATCTATTTATGACTCTTGACCCCGTGCATATCGGCACTGGAGGCTATCGCCTCGGACGGGTTGACAACAGTATTGTGCGAGAACCGGGAACCAAAATTCCCAAAATTCCCGGCACGAGTTTGCATGGTGCGGCGCGATCGTATGCAGCCCAGTTGTACGAAACACCTGAAGCCGCAGGACAAAACCATGACAAAATTGACAAGCCAGATGAAAATCCAGTCTGCTATACCTTTGGCTATATCAAAAAGTCCAAGAATGGTAACAGCGATGAAGGTAAGATTTATTCCGGTGTGGTGAATATTTTTGATGCCCATGTGCTGCTGTTTCCCGTACATTCAATGGTTGGTCCTGTGTGGGTGAGTACGGTGGACAGGTTGCAAGATGCAGGCTTTAAGGTAGAGAACTTACCAAATGACTGGAATAACATCAATACTGCGGTATTGAACTGGCAGCGATCAGATGCTCTGAATTTGGGCTGGTTAATGCTTCAAGTTTCTGAACAACAAGCAACAGTAACTGCTCATTCAGAGTGGAGGAACGATCGACGCTGGCAGGCGATCGCAAAAATTGTTTTAGTCAAAGACGCACTGTTTAGTCAAATAGTAAATAGCAATTTAGAAGTGCGGACATCGGTATCAATTAACCCTGAGACTGGCGCAGCAGCAGAAGGGGCGCTGTTTACCTACGAAGCGATTCCCCGCGCTACGTTTTTAACCGCAGAAGTTGTGCTGGATGATTACCGCAGTGGTGAAAAAGGATGGGCATTGGGTGAAATCAAAGAGACAGGGAAAATTAAGGAAGATGGTACAAAAAACTCCTTGCCAGGAGAGTCTTGGAACTGTCCATTGTGTGTAGTGAAAGCAGGATTTCGTATGATTGAATGGCTCGGTGTTGGTGGTATGGGGACACGTGGTTTTGGGCGAATGGCGGCGATCGGCGATCCGATAAATGTTGAACTAGATGCCCTTTTTGGCAAGGAGCAAAATCATGAGTAATAGCGCAGTCACTAATCTCGATCGCCTCGCCGCAGAAAAAGCCCAGGCGGTTATTGCAAATACCAAAAGTCAAAAAGCTAGTGATGTAGAAAATACTGTTACTAAAACCTTGGGTGTTTTGCAAGAGGATGGAGTTTATGCTTGCTTTCTCTATCTACTAGCCAAAGAGAAAGATAATGGTAAAGCGGTTATTACAGAAATGCTGGATCTGTTAGAGAAATTAGGTTTTGGCTGGAACAAACCAATGAATAACGGACAAATCGATCTTCGCCCTGAGATTGTTTTAAAACATATTACCGATAATGTAACTCAAAATTTAGAGCGCCTGTTGCTAACAAAAGAAACACTAGAACAGATGTTAATCTACGCCCGCTATGGTGCAAAAGCACGTCAAGTAGAGGAAAAAGATGGTCAGGAGGCAAATCCGTGACCTGGAAAGCCTATCAAGTGGTATTTAAGCTAAAGTCTCCCATGCACATCGGCTGTGGCAAAATTGGCAATGTCCAGCGCACCCGTCCCTATGTAACTGGGCGAGTTTTCTGGGGCGCGCTCACTATGCGACTAACCCGTGATGCAACTAGCGGTTCTGCGACTGATTCTAAGCAGTATGAAGAGTTTGGGGAAAAAGTTCATAACCAGTTAGCTTACACTTATTTTTATCCAGCAATAAAACCCGAAAATCAAGACTACGAAATTCAATGGCTATGGAAAAATGAAAGTAAAAATGAAAGTCAGTTTCGCCGCCGTTTTCTGAGCAGTTATGCCAGCACTGCTTTGGTGTATCCCCAACAAGCAGCCGATGAGGGATTGTTGCACGAAGTTGAGTTTATTTCACCCCGCACGTTGGATAAAGGTGAGCCGGTTTATCTAGTGGGTTATATGTTTGAGAAAGAGGATTGCGCTCTCGCTTGGAAAGAGGCTTGTCAGAAACTACAAATGGGTGGCGAACGGGGTTGCGGTTGGGGATCGGTTGCCTGTCAAGATATACAAGAAATATCAGAAACTCGATTGTTTAACGATGACAGGCTGAATTGGCAAGAGGAAAATGGGGCGATCGCTATTCAACTATCCCCTTCTCAAGCTCAAAAGGGATATATCCTAGCTCACACAGTTGCCGAGTCTAATTCATCGACTCGTTTGCAGGGAGAAATTGAGCCGTTGGTGGGGCGGGAATGGCGATCGAACAATAAAGATAGTCAGGATAATTCAATCAACCACTATGCTGGACAGCATATAGAATTTTGCGATCTCTGCTGGATTCCCGGTAGTTTTGTGGATCGATCGATCGACTTCAAAATTCAAGACTTTGGCATCTGGCATGGTAAATAATCCTCGATAAGTTGGCTTTTACGTGCTAACAGTTTTGCTCAACCTGCAACAGATGGTTCAGGAAAGCCAATTTTTTCAACCCAATTCCTCAAGTCTTTTTTCCAGGAAACGGCGTTCCGGTTCCTGTCGCACGAGAGAAATGGCCCTTTGATACGATTCCCTCGCATCGTCTATTCTGCCCAGCCGTCGGCATAAATCGGCTCTCGCTGCGTGCGCTAAGTGATAGTCAGCCAAATCGCCACGATCCAGAATGGCGTCAATTAGTTGCAGTCCCGCTAACGCGCCATCGCGCATCGCCACTGCTACCGCCCGGTTGAGTTCGACTACAGGGGACGGTTCTGCGCGCACCAGCAAGTCGTACAAAGCGACAATCTGCGACCAATCTGTGACATCGGTGCTAGCTGCATCGGCGTGTACGGCGGCGATCGCTGCTTGAATGGCATACGCGCCCAACTGCGGCGACGACAGCGCCCGCGCCACCAATGCTTTGCCTTCGATAATCTGTTCTCGGTTCCACAAGGAACGATCCTGATTCTCCAACAAGATCAGATCCCCTGACGGCGAGGTGCGGGCGGTGCGGCGCGACTCTTGTAGCAGCATTAGCGCCAGCAATCCGATGGCTTCTGCATCGGGTAGCAGTTCGACTAGCAAACGTCCCAGGCGAATCGCTTCGCCAGAAAGATCGGGTCGCACTAAGGACTCACCGGATGAAGCCGAGTATCCTTCATTGAATACGAGATAAATGACAGACAGCACAGAATCCAAGCGTTCTGGAAGATCGGCGATCGCTGGCACTTCGTAGGGAATGCGCGCATCCCGGATTTTGGCTTTGCCTCGGACTATGCGTTGAGCGATCGCGGAAGGGTTACTCAGGAAGGCACTGGCGATTTCCTCGGTTTTGAGTCCGCAGATTTCTCGCAACGTCAGCGCTACTTGCGTACTGGGTGCTAAAGCCGGATGGCAGCAAGTGAAAATCAGGCGCAAGCGATCGTCTTCAACTTCTGTATCATCTATTTCGCCGAGGGTGGCGGCGCTGCGATCGAATCTCTCTGCAAGTTCGGCAAGAGAGGCATCAAAACGAGTGCGACGGCGGATCGCATCAATGGCTTTAAAGCGACCCGTAGAAACAAGCCAAGATCGAGGATTTTTTGGCACGCCATCTCGCGTCCACTGCGATACCGCCGCCGCAAATGCTTCGTGCAGCGCTTCTTCCGCCAGGTCGAAGTCGCCCAACAGTCGGATTAGGGTAGCGAAAATCCGACGCGACTCTGTGCGGTAGAGATTATCTACCAATTCACTTAATTTTTGGGTGTTATTTGCAGCCATTAAACCTCTCCAGAAACTTGTCGGTGATATGCCTGCGAATTCAGCATCCGAGAGGGAGCTATGTGTAAGTCTGATTTTAAACCGCTCCAGGCGCAGAGGACGCAGAGAAAGAAGAAAGAGAAATTTTGATAAATCCTGTTCAATCCTGTCTAGGATTCACAGGCGAATATTCCCCAAACCGCCAACGCATGGGAGTGGCATTCTTTGTTTCTAAGACTTCTTCGATATCAAATTCTACCAAACGTTGCGCCCCAGCGAAGGCATTTAAGCGTTTTTCATCCCAAATTAATGTGGCTTTTCCAGTCAGTTGGAGAGTATGTCCTTGCTCAAAATTAATAAATAAAAGACCGGCATTGGGATTGATAGCTAGATTGCCGAATGTTTGAAACATATTATTACCATAATAATCGGGAAATACTAGCTTTTTGCTATCCAAAAATTGCACAAATCCCGGATATCCTCCGCGATGGGATGCATCTGCACCAATTTCAGGATGAGAACTAGCGATGAAAAATGTATCGGTTTGTGCAATCCAATTTTGTTGATGGTGGGTTAAAGACTCGCTGCTACTGATTTCAGGCTGTTTTAGGGACTCAGTTATTTCTGTTTCCAGATAGCGCACTTGAATGTACTTTGGACAGTTAAAGAATACCTGGTGAATCTGTAGGTTAATCTGTCCTTGTGGCTGGATTTGAGCCTTGCCGTTTAGACGCAAACGCCTGCGATTTGCTAATGCGATCGCTAGCACCCCCATTGGAGCATTACTTTGCAAGTTTTGGTACATCACATCGCCATAAATAATGTTGGCATTAATCTGTATCATCCGCTCATTTAACACTTGTAAAAATCCAGATTTTCCAGTTAACAACGATGCCCAAACTCTCCCATTTACATCAACTGTACTGGCAACTGCTAACTGTTGCGTGCGAAGGAATTCCTCGGCAGGTGGCTTGATAACATCGCTAATGAAACTGCACAAACGTTCAGCTTCTTCACGCACTCCTGCCTGAGTTTGGATGGCAATTTCTCCAGAATGAAAAGTCATAATGATTTGAGATTTTAGATTTGAGATTTTAGATTTTAGACTCCCCCCTTGTTAAGGGGGGCAGGGGGGGATCGGATTCTAGATTTTAGACTCCCCCCTTGTTAAGGGGGGCAGGGGGGGATCGGATGGAAGGATTGAGTAGCGCACTCTTTCTGAGTTTATTAGTCACGACAAAGCTGCGTGTCACACTACTCGTGTTGTTTTTGAGGTTTGTAGTAGCGCTTAAGCGCTAAAAACGGCGCTTAAGCGCTACTACAAACCAAATTTAATGTGTCATTTGCGTCAGTCATGTTGGTGCGTTACGAAGAAAGCTAACGCACCCTACTTTTAATTGATTAAAGTCCGGGCATTCCGATGTAGCCTGGTAGTTGTTTAATTCGCTCAATCCAAGCAATTACATTGGGATAATCATCCAAAGATACTTTGCCTTCTGGGGCTAATCCAACATAGGGATAACAAGCAATATCTGCAATTGTAGGACGATCTAATTCCAACCAATCTCGATGCTGTAAATGTTCGTTCATTATTTGCATAACTTGCTTACCTTTTGCTTGGGCTGATTCCCAGTCAACATCCATATTGAAGCGAAAATATAGGCGGGCAATGAACACGCTGTTATTAATTTCATGGGCGGCAAAGGATAGCCACTGCATGACTTTTGCCATCGATTCAGCATCCAATGGTAACCAATCTTCATTCCCATATTTTCGCGCCAGATACACTAGAATTGCCTGGGAATCTCGAATAATTATGTCATTGTCAACGATAACGGGAATCTGTCCCAGGGGATTGAGTTGCAGAAATTGAGGCGACTTGTGTTCTCCGCCTAGCAAATCTACGGGTATAAGTTCGTACTCGACTCCCAGCAGTGCCGACATTAACCTGACTTTATGGCAATTTCCTGACAATTCAAGGTCATAAATCTTAATCATGGGATTTCTCGCGTGCTAAGTTGTTGTTTCTATCTTCGAGTGCATCGCCCGATCGTTCAAGATCGACGAGGGTAAGTTAAACTGATCTTGGCGATCGCATTGTTATATGATATATCTCAAAGATTTTTGTTTTGTAGATATATTTATTGATAACTGTGGTTACTCTCAAAGCTTCTCAACAGGGACTCGCAACAATTAAGCAAGCCAGACTGGCAAAAGGTTGGGCTGTGGATGATTTCCGCTGGATTGAGAAGGCTAGTCAAGTTTTAGGGGTTTTTTGGGAAAAAGAAGGCTTTCTTGCTGTGGGGATTTCAGAAGGAACTTGGAAGCGTTTTTTAGCAGGAAAGTCCCCCATTAATGCGGCAGCGTTTAAAGCTTACTGCCAAGTTCTCGAACTCAATTGGGAAGAAGTTGTTGAGTTAAACAATAAAGCAACAAGTAAGGATGAATTTAATCACCCCAGTGACGCACCAATGCAAAATCGCTCTGACTGGGGAGAAGCACCAGATGTCTCTATTTTTTATGGTCGTTTGGCGGAATTGAACACCATAGAAAGATGGATTGTGCAGGAAAATTGTCGCTTGGTAACGCTGTTGGGAATGGGTGGAATTGGTAAAACAGCACTTTCTGTAAAAGTGGCACAACAAATTCAGGATAAATTTGAGTTTATTATTTGGCGCAGTCTGCGCAACGCTCCACCGATTGAAGATATATTGGCAGAAACGATCCAATTTTTATCGGGACAGCAAGAGACGAATTTACCAAAGCAATTAGATGGCAGAATTTTGCGTTCGCTACAATATCTCCGCAGTTCGCGCTGTCTGGTAATTCTAGATAATATTGAGTCAATTTTACAATCGGGCGATCGCACGGGTAGATATCGGGCAGAATATGAAGGATATGGTCATTTTCTCCGATGCATTGCCGAAACTTCCCACCAAAATTGTCTGATTCTAACTTCGCGGGAAAAACCAAAAGGATTGGCGAAGTTTGAAGGGGAAGCTTTGCCAGTTCGTTCGCTGCAACTATCAGGTTTGCCAGAGACAGAAGGACGAGAACTTTTTAACGTCAAAGGAAGTTTTACAGGTTCGGAATCCCAATGGCATGTGTTAATCTCCCGCTATGCTGGAAATCCACTTGCTCTCAAAATTGTGGCGTCTTCTATCCGAGACTTTTTTGAGGGGAGTATTTCGCAGTTTCTAGAAATTTCTAGGGAAAGTACGTTCATTTTCGATGATATTCGCGACTTGCTCGATCAACAGTTTCATCGCCTGACAAACTTGGAACGAGAAATTATGTATTGGTTAGCAATTAATCGCGATCCTGTTTCGTTGCCAGAATTACAATCTGATTTTGTGGCTAACCTTCCAATTCCCGAACTTTTAGAATCGCTGAATTCTTTACAGCGGCGTTCTTTGGTGGAAAAAAGCGGCACTGGTTTTACCCAACAACCAGTGGTGATGGAGTATGCGATCGCGGGTTTAATCGAGCTGATTTGTGATGAAATTTACAGCAAAAATATTACCTTGTTTAGAAGTCATGCGTTGATTAAAGCTACCGCTAAAGATTACGTGCGGGAAACTCAAATTTCCCTCATCCTTAAACCAGTGGCAGATCGATTAATTGCCACGCTTGGCACTCCAGAAAATATTGCCAGTCACTTGAGACAAATTCTCTCGCTTCTACAAGGAAAATCGCCGCAAGAAACGGGTTATGCAGGCGGAAATAGTCTCAATTTACTGCACCAGCTACAAGTTGATTTAAGCGGCTTTGACTTTTCCGATTTAACGGTTTGGCAAGCTTACTTGCAAGGCGTAAACTTGCACGATGTCAATTTTGCCAACTCGGATTTATCCAGGTGCGTTTTTACTGAAACTTTAGGCAATATTTTATCAGCAACTTTTAGCCCAGATGGTCAAATTTTGGCTACCTGCGATACAGATTGTCATGTCCGTTTGTGGTCAGGAAGAACGGGCAGATTATTGTTAATTTGTCAAGGCCATAATAATTGGGTGCGCGCGATCGCATTTAGTCCGGATGGGCAAATTTTAGCCAGTTGCGGTGCTGATTGTACGGTGAAGTTGTGGAACGTTCAAGATGGTATTTGCATTAAAACATTGATGGGACACGACCATGAAGTCTTTTCAGTGGCATTTAGTCCGATCCCCCCAACCCCCCTTATCAAGGGGGGTTGGGGGGATCTTAGCGAGTGCGAGTGGCGATCGCACGATCAAAATCTGGGATATTGAGACTGGAACCTGCCTGAAAACTCTCACCGGACATACAGACTGGGTGCGTTCGGTTGCGTTTAGTTTGGATGGGGAAATTTTAGCGAGTGGTAGTGCAGATTGCACGATTAAATTATGGGATGTTCATGATGGTAAATGCCTAAAAACATTGACCGAACATACAGGTTGGGTGCGTGGGGTAGCGTTTAGTCCGATCCCCCCAACCCCCCTTACCAAGGGGGGCTACGGGGGGATCTTAGCCAGTTGTAGTAGCGATCGCACAATCAAACTCTGGGATATTAGTCAGGGTAAATGCTTAAAAACTTACACCGGACACAGTAATGCAGTATATTCTATTGCGTTTAGTCCGGTTCCACTGTTGCCCCCCTTAGCAAGGGGGGTTGGGGGGATCTTAGTGAGTGGAAGTGGCGATCGGACTGTCAAAATTTGGGATTGCAACACCGATACTTGCATTAGAACATTGCACGGACATACTAATGAAGTTTGTTCCGTTGCCTTTAGTCCCGATGGACACACTTTAGTTTGTGTCAGTTTAGATCAAACTGTGAAATTGTGGGATAGTCGCACCGGACAATGCTTAAAAACTTGGTATGGAAATACAGATTGGGCGCTGCCAGTTGCTTTTAGTCCAGATGGGCAAATTCTAGCCAGTGGCAGTAACGATAAAACCGTAAAACTGTGGGATTGGCAGACTGGAAATTGCATCAGATCGTTGCAAGGACATGGGGATTTTATTTATGGAATTGCCTTTAGTCCCGATGGTCAAACTTTGGCGATTGCTAGTACAGATTCTTCCATTAGATTGTGGACAGTTAGCACGGGTAAATGTTTCCAAATCTTACAGGGACATACTGATTGGGTTTACGCAGTTGCATTTCATCCAAACGGAATCCTTGCCAGTGGAAGTGCCGATTGTACTGTAAAATTATGGGATGTTAGTCAGGGTAAGTGCTGCCAAACTTTGACCGGACATAGCGATAAGATATTCGGAATTGCCTTCGCTCCAAATGGACAAATTTTAGCAAGTGCCAGCGCCGATCAAACCGTGAGACTTTGGGATTACCAAACAGGTAATTGCTGCAAAATATTAGACGGTCACAACAATCGAGTTTACGCTGTTGTCTTTAGTCCAGATGGAAAAAATTTAGCAACTTGCAGTACAGATCGAACTGTAAAACTCTGGGATTGGCAGACAGGTGAATGTCTCAAAACTTTCGCCGGACATACTAATTGGGTCTTTTCCGTTGCCTTTAGTCCGATCCCCCCCAACCCCCAATGCGTTGGGGGGGGAATCATCGCCAGCGCTTCCCACGACCAAACCGTGAGGATATGGGATATCAAAACAGGTGAATGTCGCCATATTTGCACCGGACATACACATCTGGTTTCTGCTGTTACTTTTAGTCCAGATGGGCAAACTCTTGCCAGTGGTTCTCAAGACCAAACTGTGAGGATTTGGGATGTTTGTACTGGTGAGTGCAAGAGAGTGTTGAGAGCAAAAAGACTCTACGAAGGTATGAACATCGCTGGCGTCAAAGGTTTAACCGCAGCTACAATTGCGACGCTGCAAGCGCTGGGTGCGTTGGTTTAAAATAGACTTGTTGCAAAAATATTTGAAGCGGGCAGGATGCCCACGCCACAAAACCAGAAAAATTCTTGTGGGGTGGGCGGGCAGGATGCCCACGCCACAAAACCAGAAAAATTCTTGTGGGGTGGGCGGGCAGGATGCCCACGCCACAAAACCA
>NZ_BLAY01000181.1 GCF_020521235.1 Microseira wollei NIES-4236
GCACTTGAGGGGGAGGACTTGACTCACGGAGTCTCACCTCCAAATGTAACCAGTTATCACCAGTCTCATTAACTGGGTTAACCGTCCCGTAAGCTTTTCAGCTACTTTAGGTTAAACGAATCGCACAACACCAGTTGTAATGACATCTGAGCATATTTATCCATTGCTCCAGCGAGCTTTGGGTAATGTTTGGCCTCAATTTGTCAACGTAATTTCTCAGCAATTTGCGTCGAGAGATTAGATAGTTTCTGCGACAATACTACTTTGATTCTTGTTTGGTTTCAAGCAATAGAAACTAAACTTTAAATTTGTCAATCAAGACAAATTCGCTCGATGTCAGTCTCACGCGGTCACCCCGGTCTAAAGACACGGGGTTAGAGCGAACCACTCTATAAGGCACTACATAACGTCCATCGGCTTTGTCTTTGTAGCCAGGTATCTTAGGTTCCGACAGAAACTTCTCAGGCGATTTGCGGTATTCCCGGAGCGCTGCAAAGTAGCCAGTCCAGCACTTAACCACTCGCTTGACAATCTGCTTACTGACTTTGGTTGGTAGTGCCGAGTAAGCATCAGAGTCTTTGGTCAGATGGTAGAGGTCATTGAGTCCCCATGCCTTGTGTTCTGCAAAGAATCGCTGCCTACAGTGGTAATTGGACAGGTTGTAGAGATTCTTTGCCTTGAAGCTGAGGTCGTCAATCTCTGTCCAGTGCTGATGATTTTTGTCAATGACGTGACGCTCAAATAGCCTCATGCTCCGCCTCCTTCTTTGCCTTGCGGCGCAAGGCAGAACGTTTGCCATAAATCTTGGCTGAACAAGAGGACATGAGCGAAATGATATCCTCTACCAATTCAGCCTCGTATGGTTTAGGCAGCGACTCTGCCACCCACTCAATTGCCACGCCATGACTTTGAAAGAATATCTGATACATAGCCAGATTGAACTCCTACTTAATTTTTAATTTTTAATTTTTCACCAATTAAATCTGTTGCCGCCTTGCTATCCAAAGGTTTAGACAAAAAGTTACCCTGCCCGCACTGACACTGTAAACTTCGCAGTTGGTACATCTGCTCGGCTGTTTCCACCCCTTCTGCAATCACGTCCAGTCCTAGATTATGAGCCAAATTTACAATTGTTCGCACTACCTCGCTGCTTTCATTACCCAGACTGAGACGACTGACAAAAGAACGGTCTATCTTCAAGGTATCAAGAGGCCATTGGTGCAGGCGACTGAGGGAAGAATAGCCCGTACCGAAGTCATCAATAGACAATTGTATTTGCCGAGCTTTGAGTTGGTCTAAAACCGCTGGTGCAACTTCGGCGATTTCCATGAAAATTGTTTCGGTCAACTCGAGTTTTAATCGACTCCCCTCCAAGCCGGTTTCTTGTAAGATGCGATCGATCTGGTCGATCAAATCGGGTTGTACCAATTGCAACCCTGCCAGGTTAACGCTGATCGTCAAGCAACTGGCAGAAGGAAATTGCTTTTGCCAACAGCCAAGTTGACGACAAGCTTCCCGCAGCACCCAACTTCCCAAAGGCAAAATCAAACCCGTTTCTTCAGCGGCGGGAATAAAGTCGCCTGGGGAAACTAAACCCATTTGGGGATGATTCCAGCGTACCAGCGCCTCGAAGCCGGTCAGCCTTCCGGTGAACAGGGATACGATGGGTTGGTAGTGCAGCAGTAGCTCTTGGCGTTCGATTCCTCGTCGCAAGTCGGCTTCCAATTCCAAGCGTGCCAGTGCGTGGGCGTGCATTGAGGCGTCAAAGACAGCCGAGCAACCCTTACCCTTTCGCTTTGCGTAGTACATCGCCGTATCAGCAGCCCTTAAAAAGTCTTCGGGTCGGTCATAATTGGTCGTAGACGCAATGGGGGAATTACCTGCGATCGCAATGCCAATGCTAGCCGTGGTGAACACCTCGCGCCCTTCGAGATGAAACGGCATCGCGATACTGGTGTGAATCTTCTGTGCAATGCGTTGCACTTGCGCCACATCTTCGAGTTGGGTTATTAGCAGGGCAAACTCGTCGATCCCAACCCGCGCCACCATATCTGTAATTCCCAAACTTCGCACGAGCCGAGCTGCGGTAGCGCTCAGCAGTTCATCTGCAACTAGGTGTCCCAGACTGTATTTAATCACATCGAAGCGATCCAAATCTAGGAACATAACTGCAAATAAAGCTTCTGACAAGTCTTGCAAGTCTTGCTTGCTCCGGCGATCGAGTAGCTGTCCCAAATTTTCCAGGAATAAAGTCCGGTTGGGCAAGCCTGTGAGGGGGTCATAAAATGCATAAAATCGCAGTTGCTCTTCGGCTTGTTTGCGCTCGGTGATATCGTGGCAATTAACGACGACGCCTTTTACACTTGGATCGTCGAGCAGGTTGGTAGCAACCGCTTCTAGAAAACACAAGCTACCGTTGCGACGGAAGAGGCGACATTCAATCGCAGCTTGACTGATTCTGGGTTGTTTGAGACTGCGCTTCATCGTTGCGATCGCTAGGGACACGTCTTCTGGATAAATATAATCCAGGCACTTTTTTCCCAGCAGTTCTTCGGTTTTATATCCAAAAATCCGCTGTTGCGAGGGGCTGATATAGCGAAAAATCCCGTCTTTGTCCACAATTACAACGATATCCGTGGCGTTTTCAATCAGCGCCCTGAAGCGTTGCTCGCTTTCTCTGCGCCTCGCTTCCGCCAGCTGGTTTTGCCGTCGCACGGCGGCTTCGCGCAACTCCCGTTCTACCGCCGGTATCAAGCGGGCGAGGTTGTCTTTCATCACGTAGTCGTGAGCGCCTGCTTTCATCGCCGCCACCGCCGCATCCTCGCCAATGTAGCCGGAGATGATAATAAATGGCAGGTCTAATCCGGTTTCCTGCAACAGCTTTAACGCGTCTGGGGCGCTGAATTTTGGCAGCGAATAATCGGAAATCACCAGATCCCATTCATGCAGAACCAGCTGGTTCTGCATTGCCGCCGCTGTTTCCACCCGCTCTAAGAACAGCTTGTAACCTGTACGTCGCAACTCCCGCATTAACAATAAAGCGTCTTCTTCACAATCTTCCACTAGCAGCACTCGTAGATGCGTCTGACTCATAAAATTTCTCCTTTACTTGGGGGATTGGGCTGTTTAGGCATCGGTTGCGGTTATCAGTACTTTTGGTGCAAGTTGGGGCAGAATTTTCTCCTTTAGCGACCATATCTCCCTCATCTTTACCCAATACACCATGTTCAATGCCCTCTCTCCCCATTACTTTTCACGATGGCGGTGCTTCATTTAACACTAGCCAATACAACCCTAATTGCTGTACTGCTTGGGCGAATTCTGCATAATCCACGGGTTTGCGGACGTAGCTGTTGGCTCTGAGGCTATAGCTGTGCAGTCGGTCTTTTTCCTCTGCTGATGTGGTAAGAATCACCACGGGTAACAAATGCGTGCGATCGTTTGCCCGCAATTGCCGCAATACTTCTAACCCATCGATTTTGGGTAGCTTCAAATCCAGTAATATCAGCTGGGGCATGACGCTCAAATCCCTACCGGCATAGTTGCCCGTACCGAACAGATAATCCAACGCTTCCACACCATCGCTGACTACTACCACTTCGCTCTTGACGGTGCTGTGTCGCAGCGCCCGCAGCGTCAGCATCTGGTCGTCCGGATTGTCTTCTACCAATAAAATGATTTTTTTGCCGATCGAGTAAATTGGTGCCATCACCATCCGGTGAATAGGTTTTAGGTAGATAGGTTATTATTATTTTCCACCTATTACCCATTCAGGGTGAAATAAAAGCTAGCTCCTTTTTCTACTTCGGCACTAGCCCAGATTTGACCCCCGTGGCGATGAATGATGCGCTGTACGGTTGCTAGACCAATGCCGTTGCCTTCAAATTCTGTGCTGCTGTGCAGGCGCTGGAAGGGGGCAAACAGTTTTTCGGCATAATTCATCTCAAAACCCGCACCGTCGTCGCGCACGTAGTATGTCGGGTCTGGGGCATTGGGCATTAAAGATGTTTCCCCATGCTGCAAAACGCCGAATTCGATGCGGGCGCTGTTATGCTTGCTGGTGTATTTCCAGGCGTTGCCGAGTAAGTTTTCTAGTGCCACCCGCAGCAGTTTGGCGTCTCCCTGGACTTGGATGCCTGGGGTGATGTGAAACTCAACTTGCCTTTCGGGTTGGGTTGCTTGCAGTTCGCTGCAAATTGATTGCGCGATCGCGCTTAAATCTACGCTGGCTAATCCCATCTGCGAGCGCGTAATCCGCGATAAACTCAGCAAGTCATCTATTAGCTGTCCCATGCGCCCCGTAGCAGCACACACTCGCCGCAGGTAATCTTTCCCCACTTCGTCGAGAACCTCGCTGTAGTCTTCTTGCAGCGCCAGAGAAAAGCCGTTGATGCTCCGCAGCGGACTTCGCAAGTCGTGAGACACTGAATAACAAAATGCTTCCAGTTCTTTGTTCGCCGCGTTAAGTTCTACGTTTCGTCGCTGCAAATCTTCGTTAAGTTTTTTAACTTCTGCTTCCGTTCGCTTTTGTTCTGTGATATCATTATTAATTTCCAAAATTGCCGATGGCTGTCCGTATTCGTCATGCCACAGAGTCCAGCGGCTGGCTACAGTAATTTTTTCGCCGCTGCGCTTGGTATGAATCAGTTCTCCTTGCCAATGTCCCGATGCGCGTAACTGCCGATCGATAGCCGCTAAAGATACAGGAAATTGGGTTTGCAACAGGACGTGGACATTTTCGCCAATAGCTTCTTCTTTCGTCCATCCGTAGAGGTTTTGGGCGCCAGTATTCCAATAGGTAATTGTATGGGACAGGTCGCGGATGGCAATCGTGTCGTTAGCCAAATCGATCACCTGAGCGTGCTTTTTGAGTTCTTGCTCGGCTTTGCGGCGCTCGATTAGCTCGCGTTCGGCTCGTTGGTGGGCATTCCACAGTTCGGCGGTGCGCTTGGCGACTTTAGTTTCTAATTCTTCATTATCTTTTTGCAGTGCGGCTTTAGCAAGCTGACGATCGGTTACGTCTACGCCAATTGCCCACATTTCCCATCCGGGAATGGGGAATTTCTGGGAAATATTCGACCAGGCAATTGTTTTTACCTTTCCATCTTTGCAAGTAATTTCCCATTCCCAATTGCGGTAGTTATTGCCCCGCTCGGCGCATAAAGTCTGCATCGAAGTGCGATAGGATTCATTGGGATATAGTAGTTCCCAGGCATTAGGGTTGCCGACAATTTCGCTACTGGTAAAACCTGTGATGCGTTCGCATTCTTTGTTCCAAACTATAAATCTGCCTTGCTCGTCTAAAGCATTGAGCATTACGGGCATGTTTTCTAACACGGTACGCAGGCGATCTTGACTTTGACGCCATGCTTGTTCGATGCGCTTGCGATCGCTAATATCCAGCACAAAGGCGACACAAGTATCGGGATATCCTTCCACCAGCGCCGCCCCTATCAGCACCGCAACGCGACTGCCATCAGGACGGAGGTATTCTTTCTCGAAGGGGGTACAAATTCCACAATTCTTCAATTCCTCAAGCGCTTGTTGATCGACATGGCAATATTCTGGTGGGGTAATTTCGTTCCACCGTAATTTTCGGGCATACAATTCCTCTCTGGTGCGACCGACTGTTGTTAAAAAAGCATCATTGGCTTGTGTAATGTTACCATGTATGTCGCAGACAATCGCGCCGATGATATTAGAATCAACCAAGCGCCTAAAGCGGGCTTCGCTTTCTTGCAACGCTGATTCGGTGGCTTTTTGCTCGGTGATATCGCGGGTAATCGTGGCAATTGCGATCGCGCACCCTGTCTGAGAATCTTTAATCGGGAAACTGTTGTGATGAACGGCAATGGGTGCATTCGTTTGAAAATGCCGCAAGCGATATTCACCGCAAAAATTGCCTTTTTCCATCATCCCTGGCAACACAACATTTCTGTAGTTGTCGATGTCTTCCGGCATGAGGTAGTCAAATATTTGGGTAGATTTGGCTGATTCGTTGCTGTTAAGTCCAACCAATTTTTGCCCGGCTTCGTTCACAAATAGAATTTTCCCTTCTAGGGAGGCGATGCTGATAAAGTCGGGGCTATTTTCGATTAGGGATATAAACTGCTGTCGCTCTTGTTCGGCAATTTTGCGATCGCGTATATCCACTAATAATGCAATGCTGCCAATAATCTTGCCGTTGGAATCTTTTAGGGGAGCCATCCAAACGCTCACATCAATTAACGAACCGTCCTTTCTTTGGCGACTTAATTCCAACGCTGTTTCAGTTGCACCCTGCAAAGTAGCGCGGAATCTATTCTGGAATTGTTGCTGTTCTTCGACGGGAACAATGGGGAGAAGTTTGCCCAAAACTTCTGCTTCCTTCCAACCAAAAAGTCTCTCGGCAGCAGGGTTCCACGTAGTAACGTTAGCGTTGGTATCGAGGGTAATAATGCCCAAGGGCGAAGTTTGAATTAAGGTTTGCAGAGTTTGATTGGTAGCGCGCAGCTGTTCTTCTGCTTGCTTGCGTTGCATCAACGAACCCAGCTGCAAAGCAACCGAGGAAACTAGCCTCACCAGCGTTGGATCTTCTGCACGCCTTTCTACTGTAAAAAATATCAGCACCGCTAACACTTGGTCATCCGCCAGGATAGGCACGCCAAAACCGGCTTTAATCCCGCATTCCTTAGCCATATTCGCACGGCTAGACCAACTGAGGGGTTGAATAGAAACATCTTGATTCCATTCTGGCTGTTTGGTAGCCCAAACTCGCCCCGGTATCCCAACACCGGGTGGAAATGCCAATCCCTCGCTGATGCGGCGGAAGAGTTTGAGTTTTGCCAAACGGTTGTATCCAACGGCACTGCATGTAATTTCCCCACCGTTGGCAGATGGAATCCATACTTCTCCATATTCCCAGCCAGTAGTTTCGCATACTTGGCTTAGGGTGACTTCTAGGGCGCGATTGAGATCTTTAGCATCGTTAATTGCTTTGGTAAGAGATTGGTATAGCAGCAGTTGTGCTTCTGTCTGTTTTTGTTCGGTAATTTCTCTAGCGATCGCATAACTGCATCCATCTTGATATCGCGAGTAGTTCCAAGACAACCACCTATAGCTGCCATCCTTATGGCGGTAACGATTTTCAAACCGCAACAGATCTTGCTCCTTGCATGTTTCGCTGGCGCTCAAGCTGGATTCTACATCATCGGGATGGACGAATTCGATCCAAGGGCGCGATCTCAACTCGCCTGTTGTCCAGCCTAAAATTCTTTTCCAGGCTGGATTCACTAGCTTAAAATACCCATCTTGTCCAACAACACAGAACAAGTCTAGCGACATGTGGAAAAACTTTTCCATTGCGGCTGCTGCTGTCAATGTTGCGTTTTGTTTACCTAGCTGTAGATTTATCATCTTCTTCTATTAATTCTTTAATTTAATTTGTACCACTACCTAAAAACGTGGAGTGACAAAATAGCTAAGATCAACACTCTTTGGTCATAGACAAAAAAGACAAAGCGGACTCTTCCTCCCTACCAAGACAGGGGCGGTAGCAAAGTTGCTAGGTACTTCCATCGCTTTTAAAAGTTTTGCAACAGGTTACGTCAGTATTTCCACTAAAGCTAAAGGGCGCAATTTAAACTAGAGTTGTTGGTAGGTTGCCCTTTGACCCCACATCCTCCCTTTTGCAGATGTAATAATAATTACTAAACAAGTAAGGTCACGCTCATCGTCGCCAGCTTTTAATGCTATTCAACTTGCTGTTTAATTTAAGCTGAACTAAGTTAAGAAACGGTAAAATTTATGGCAAAAAACACTATTATCAACTTAATTTAATTTTTTTGTCTCTATCTGAAGAAAGAAATTCACGGCTATCGCCGATTCAGCGTGGGGAAGAGGAGGGGGGGACGCTGCCGACGCGGGGAATGGGGAAGATGGGGAAGATGGGGAAATAATTACTTCTACTTCATCATCTCCATCATCTCCATCATCTCGCTTTTTTTGTATAAAATTATGCCTAGCGAAGAACAACCGAGTCTGTTTGACCTATCAACATTCGGTGAATCAACCCCAAAGGTAAATTTCCCACCAGATTTGATTCCCACGAATGGCAAAATTCCTATTCCTCCCGGCACTTATCAAACCATGACCGAGATGGCGATACATTGCAACAGGTGCCACCGATGTGACTTAGGAGACAACCGTACCCACGCAGTCATCGGACGGGGCAATATGCAAGCAGATGTGATGATTGTAGGGGAAGGTCCTGGTCAAAATGAAGATGAAACAGGATTGCCTTTTGTGGGTAAAGCCGGACAACTGCTAGAGAAAATTCTAGCGTCTGTAGGGATAGATAGCGATCGCGATGTTTATATCTGCAATGCAGTCAAGTGTCGCCCACCCGAAAACCGAGTTCCGACTGCTGAAGAAATAGCAGCTTGTAAACCCTATCTTCTAGAACAAATTCGCATGGTAGACCCGAAAATTATTCTGCTGACCGGCGCGACTGCTGTACGCAGTTTGCTCAACGAGAAGCGGGGTATTACAAAAATTCGCGGTCTTTGGATGGAGTGGGAAGGACGTTTATGTATGCCAATTCTTCACCCCGCTTATCTGTTGAGAAATCCTTCAAAAGAACGCGGCAGTCCCAAGTGGTTAATGTGGCAAGATATCCAAGCAGTGCGTGCAAAAATCGATGAAATTGGTGGTAATAACTAGAGTTGCTAGTTATAAACATTGGGCGTTGCTAATTGCTAATTGTTAATTGCTAATTGCTAATTCCGAGAGAGCTTCGTAAGCATTTTTCCTGATCGATCCATTAGCCATTAGCCATTAGCCGCGCGTTTGAGATAACTAGCAACTTGAGTTAATAGGTAATGGGTAATGGGTAATGGGTAATAAAACATCAGACAAGATTGCACCCATTACCTTCACGCCTGGAGAGGGGCGGGCACCGACGCCCACCCCACAAGAATTTTTCTCACTTTGTGGGGTGGGCATCCTGCCCGCCCCAGATATTGTTGCCATCTTGTCCATATTCCCCCATTAGCAATTACCAATTAGCAATTAGCAATTAGCAATTAGCAATTACCAATTACCAATCACCAATTTCCCGGTCGGATAACACCAGCACGACAATCCCGCAACCAGATTTGAATTGCTTGACCGATAACACCTTGACTGCTTTCCCGTGGCGCTGTAGGCGGGCGTTCATCTGGGTATAATCCGGTTTGGGAAAACATCATTGCTAGTAGCCAACCCCTGTCAGTTTTAGTTAAAAATAGCCAGTGATATTGCTGGAGTAGAACGGGTTTATTACCTACGTACTGTCGTTCTAAAGTGGTAATAAAAACTTGCCGCAGGTCTTCTGAATTAGAGTCGGGTGCAGCTTGAGTATATTCGCCGGGGCCAAGGGTGAGGGGTTCAAACTCTGGGCGTCCGGCTAAAATTACATAACTGTAAACCTCAACACTTCTACTGCGACGCCTTGCCCTTTGGGTGACGCGATTCGCATAGCTGGGTAAATCCCGCAGCAGCAGAGTAATTAATGTTTCTAGTTCTGCGGGACACTCAATCGGGCGTCGGGCATTGGGTATTTCGCTGATTGGCTGCTTTTCTGTACTTAGGACTGTAGAACTTAAAACTTGGGAGAATGCAAACGGTAAACAAAAAGCAGCCAGAAGAAATTTCCTGACAGATGGCGAGTGAGTGGTGACTGCTAACTTCAAATTTGCTGCTGTTTTCTGACTGCACGGGCAATTAGGGGAGCGTTTTTTTCCAGTCCTTCCAGCGTCAGGTTGCCATCAAGGTAGAGTTGATACCATTGCTGGCGCTGGCGCTGTAAAGTAAATTCTGCTCTTTGACGTTGTTCTGGGGGAACTTTATCTGTTAATACTAGCTGGAGGGAAGGAAGGATGATTTCAAACCAGTCTTCTCCCACTTGAAATGGATCTAGTATTTGGTCGTCGAGAGTACCTTTGCTGCTATTAATCCAAGCAGAAGCATAGGGGTAATTGTTCCATTCGTAGGCTAAATGGCGATAATTTTCGCAGCAGAGGTAATGGTCTACTGTACCGACGGGTTCGTACATGACCCAATAGCCGCAGAGGTTGCCAAAACCATCGGCTAAATTGGTTTTGAATGGCGACCAATAATCTCTGGGTCTTCTTTTTGGCTCTGGATTTTTGGCTAACCAATTATTCCCCGGTTGTCGCGCCTTTTGCTCGAATTCTGGTGGTTCTGCTGGAGGGTTAAATCCCATCATCACTGATGCGCCGACCTTTTGACAATCCATCTGGGCAAAAAGGGGTCGTGTCCCGGAAGAAGTCGTTCGAGTTCTTGCTGAATTTGTGAGGGAGTTCTCAAGTTTTCTGGAAAGGTATTCATGCGATCGCTACGCATCCAAGCTTCTGCTGCTTCAATAGCGATTTCTGCTTCTTTGGAACGCGCCTGTTTGAGTCCGAATATTTCTGAGGTTAGCCAGCCGACTGTATCTCCTTGTTTGGTCCAGGTAACCTCGTTAAGTGTGACTTCTTGCCCCGGCAATTCAAATAAAAATAATCGGTCTATTTCTCGTTCAAATATCGGTTCTAATGAAGCCAGCACAAGGGGAGAATGGGTCGTAGCGAATGCTTGAATTTTCATCTGTTGCTCCCAGCTTGTAGCTACTTCTAAAACGGCTGGCATAATTGCTCGTTGCCACTGGGGATGGAGATGAGATTCAACTTCATCTATTAGCAAAAAAATTTGGTCTACAGGTTGTTTTTTCCGCAATTTAGATGCTTGCAGGTGTTCGTACCAAGTCCAAACCAGTAAATAAGCAAGTCCTAAAATGCGCTTTATTCCGGCTGAGGCATGGATGACTGGTACTGTCCCATAGGGCATTTTTATTGTGGGAATATCCCGTACATCTTCAACTGAAACCCGCGTTGGTTCTCCAGGTTCCATCGATTCATTGGGATGGGGTGAAAGTTGCCCAATAACGCGAGATAAAAGTTGAAAAGTCAATCGGTCTGGTTGGTTCTGCCACTTGACCCAATCTTGGATCAGACCGTTACATAGAACTTTGTCGCGCTCGTCTTTTAATCCATGCCAAAGGGTGTTGTTACTAAAATGATAAGCGTTTGAAAGATTGCGGGCTGAGTCGAAAACAGAAAATCCACCATCGACGCGGACATAAACGATTAAACTCCCCAGTGAACCAGGCCAAGTCAGGTCACGCCATTTTTGTTGCTCAAAATCAAAAGAGCTGAGAAAGGTTTTGGATTCACCAGTTGTTTTATTGATGAAGTTACAGGAAATTTGGGGTGTTTCTTCAGTTAGTTGTGGAAAGGCGGGATTATCTACCCAGGTTCCGGTTAGAGAATACCAGATTACATCCAATAAAAAGGTTTTTCCTAAACCATTATCGCCTGTAAAAATATTCAATCTTTCGCCAATTTCTACATCAAATTGAGCCGCAGGGCCGACTCGCTTCAGGTGCAGTTCTGTCAACATTTGATTATCCCCTTTGCTATTCACGCAACAGAAGGTGAACTACCTACGCTTCCGTGAACTACCTAGTGTAGGCTTCTGCAATTCCCGAAAGAATCGCAGAACTTCCATCGCGGTACTATCGGTATGTGACACCTTTATTTTCCCGCTACGGCTGTTTAAAGTCAGGAACAGTCCCAGCCCGACTCTTTTTATGTTGACTGCGGCATTAATGTCGCGGTCAACCCAGATATTTTCTACTTCATCCCAATATTCTCTGATACCGCAATTAGCAAACACAGCCTGATCGCGGTACGAAAGATATTGAGAGGTGTAGGCAGGATTTACAGGCAACACCCTAGCCCCAGCTTTTGCGGCTATGTATTCTAGGGTTTGAAATGCTTGTCCTATCGCAGCATCAAGCCACGACTTGTTTAACCCCGACTTTGCTGTCTGACCATTATCAAGAAACTTCCCCGATTCATCCTGTTTTGCCTTGTTACTTAGGGTCAGATTTCTAATTTCCAATTCTTCATGGAAAAAGACCTTCTTGCCAGTTTTTACCAGTTTGTGAGCGGTTTTAAAAGCATGGTCTTTTCTCGCCCTAGCAATACGCTGATGAATGCGGGCTTCTCGCTTGGCTAACTTTCGCCGCCTGTTAGAGCCTCTTTTCCTGGCTGACTTGCGCTGAGATACTTGCGCTAATTTATCAGCGGACTTTCGGAAAGATTTTAACGATTCAATTTTATTTCCATCAGAGGTAGCCAAGTAGTCATCGCCAAAAAGGACGGCATCTATACCAAGCGAATTATCCCAAGTCGGGGCGAGATCGTCCGGCGTAAACTCTGGCACTCCTGAATCTTCTACGCATAAATTTACATACCATCCGTCCGCCTTTTTGATCGCCTGAACGGTCTTAAGCTTAAATCCACGTGGCAGCCGTCGATGTAAGCGAATTTGAACGCCACCAATAAATGGCAATTTTAATATGCGATTGACAATATCAATCCACTCATTTTTAGCTTGTGGAAACTTAAACGAACGGTAATCTGCCTCGGTCTTGTAGCGAGGTCTACCGCTACGAAACCCGGTGCTGTCTCCTTTGACATACCGCTCCATTGCCTTTTTTAGGCGAGACGTGTAAACATCTTGCAAAACAGTTGAGTAAACACCACTTAGATCGAGCAATTCACCTGACCATTTTACAGTTACCAAATCTTTTTTTAGTTCTGGCAACTGCGCCTTAAGGTCTGTCAAATAAGGATTGTCTGCTAGTTCTGGTAAATGACAAATTAGCGGACAAGCGTTTATAGGGCAACGGTTTCTATCCCACCAATCCAAACACTGACCTAACCAACGATTGTAGAGGTAGCGACAAATTCTTAACCACTTGTTCATTTTCTCGATTTGAGCCGTAAATGGATAAATACGGTATTGATAGTTAAGTTTCATGTCCCTACCTCACTTCGACCTTAATGAGTGTCGCTGCTGCAAAATACACTGATTCTAGCAGAGTTTTCGGAAAGCTTGTGAGAAATGATTTTGTACACAAGGGTCGTGAGGTTAGCGATCTTAAAGTTCACCATGTTTTGACAACCAAATACAGACGCAAAGCTTTTACAGCAGAAATGCTTGCTCGTTTGCACAACATCTTGGAAGAGTTGCTCTTAAAGTGGGATTGCCAGCTGGTAGAGTTTAACGGCGAATCCGACCAGGTTCACGTACTTTTTCAGTACCATCGAGATATCGCACTTAGCAATCTGGTAAACAACATTAAATCCGTAACTTCTCGCTTGCCTTAGACAAGCGGAAAGCGGATCTCCGGGCATCAATATACTGGAAAGATGTTTTCTCCAATGGCTCTTATGCAAGTCGCCAGCTGTGGCGGCGTTACTATATCAACTCTTCGTCAGTATATTGAGAATCAATCGCATCCCGACAATTGATCGATTTGGGCGACTCCGTACCGGAGTCGCCCCCACGATTCATCCCACACTGACCCGATAGGGCAGTGTGGGATGAATCGTGGATCAAGCTAATTCTTCGCAAATGCGGTTAAAAGCTGCTGCTGGATCGGTGGCGGCGGTGATGGGGCGTCCGATCACGAGGTAGTCGGCACCTGCTTTGAGGGCGGATGCGGGAGTAAGCGATCGCTTCTGATCCCCCTTATCCGCCCACTCAGGTCGCACTCCTGGACAAACTAATACAAACTCCTCCCCGCAAACTTGCCGCAATTGTTGCGCCTCCTGGGGCGAACATACAGCACCATCTAACCCGCTTTCTTGCGCCAGCAGCGCCATTTGTAAGGCATATTCTGGCAATTCTAAGGGAATTTTGAGGTCAAAGGCTAAATCCCTGGCGTTTAAACTCGTCAATAGCGTAATGGCAATCAGTTTGGGCGGTTTTTGTCTTTTTGCTTCTGCCCCCGCCTCTAGGGCTGCTTTAGCCGCCTGTAGCGCGTTTTTTCCGGCAGTCGCGTGGATCGTGATTAAATCAACACCATAACCGGCTGCGGCACGACAAGCACCCGCGACGGTGTTAGGGATATCGTGAAATTTCAGATCCAGGAAAATACGCTTTTGTCGGTCTTTTAGGATACTAAGAATTTGGGGGCCAGTACTGACAAATAACTCTAGCCCGACTTTGAAGAAACGTACCTCGTCCAGTTGGTCGATCAGGGCGATCGCATCTGCTGCTGTGGGCACGTCTAAAGGTACGATAATCCGTTCGGCGACTAACATCTACTGATTTGGGATTTGAGATTTTAGATTTCAGATTTAATCAAATTAGAAATCTGAAATCTACCATTGGCGATTGTGTTCACGGCATCAGACGGACAAACTTACTTTTGCCAACCTGTAAGATCCGTCCGTCGAGAAACTCCCGTGTATCAAAAGTGAGGTTGATGTCGGTAATTTTATCGCCATCCAGGCGCACCGCCCCGGATTGAATCTTCTCCCGCGATTCTCGATTGCTGGAACAAAGTTTACTAGCGCCGAGAAGGTTAACCAACTTGGCGGGAAACTGCAGCGCAGAAAGCGAAAATTCGGGTAAAGATTGGCTTTCCGTAGCCTTTTCGGCGTCTTGGGCAGCTTGTTTACCGTGGTATTGAGAGACGATCTCAAAGGCGAGGAGTTTTTGGCGCTCGCGCGGATTTTCTGGCAATCTATCCAAAGGCAGATTTGTCAGCAATTCAAAATACTGCTCTAGTAAATTATCCGGAATCTTTTGCAGCTTTTGATACATGTCGCTGGGGTGTTCCCTCAAACCCACATAGTTACCCAGGGACTTGGACATTTTTTGCCCGCCATCGGTGCCGATTAAAATCGGCGTCAACACTCCAAACTGGGGCGATAGACCAAAGTGTCGCTGCAAATCCCGCCCCACGGCAATATTAAACTTTTGGTCGGTGCCGCCCAACTCGACATCAGCTTGAACTGCTACCGAGTCGTATCCTTGCATCAACGGGTAGAGAAATTCGTGCAAGTAAATCGGGTTTTCTTTCTGATAACGTTCGGCAAACCCTTCTTTTGCCAGCATCTGCCCCACCGTCATCGTCCCCAGCAATTCTAGAATCTTTGCCAGATCTAGGGAAGATAGCCATTCCGAGTTATAGCGAACTGAAAGACGCCCTGGCGTGTCAAAATCCAAAATTGGGCGGACTTGATCGAGATAAGTTTGGGCATTTTTTGCTACCTGTTCCGGCGTTAGTTGCTGGCGCACTTCTGATTTTCCGGTCGGATCGCCGATGCGTGCGGTAAAATCGCCAATTATCAGGACAGCTGTATGACCGGCATCCTGAAATGCTCGCATTTTCCGGACGGGGATACTATG
This sequence comes from Microseira wollei NIES-4236, assembly GCF_020521235.1. GTDB lineage: Bacteria > Cyanobacteriota > Cyanobacteriia > Cyanobacteriales > Aerosakkonemataceae > Microseira > Microseira wollei. Next base: position 15,289 of record NZ_BLAY01000181.1, read on the forward strand.
ACCTAAATGGATATCGCTACCCGTGGGGTCAATTCCCAACTTGACCCGCAGCGGTCGGTCGGTTTGAATTAAACGTTGAATCAGGTTCTCGTCAGCATTTTCCCCATCGGGTTTGTGGGGAAAAATCTCGCTGACGCCCCGATGCAGCCACGCGAAGTTTTCATTCATACTTGTAGATTGAGGGGAGGTCATAGTTCGCAAATGCTCAGTTTGGTTTGCCAGGGTCGATTCAGCCAGATATCTGGTAAACTCAACGACTGTCTGGTTAATTTCACCCTTACAGGTTGACATCACAATTCAGTAGCAGCCAGACTACTCACTATAACTGCATTCGTTGCCCAATTATCCATGCCACTGCCACCAAATTTGCCAAATGTGCCTCTTCCCCAAGATATCCCTAAGGCGGATGACTATACTTTTTTGGCAATATAAGTCGTATCGGGGTGCTAGTATTCAATCCCATGACCAAAACAGCGTTGAGAATCTTGCTGTCACGATAATAAATCGCTTACTAAGTTACGCTTTATTTCATTTTTGGTTGTTTTCGTTGAGGAAGTCAAATCGCCGTGTCGTCTAACACGCTCCGACAAAAGCAATCCGGCAACATTGCCTCTGGTTTTGAATTTGTTCAAACCGTTGCCAAGGTAACTGGCGGGACTCTTCTGGGCATTACCATGCTCACCAGTTCGATTGTAGCTGGGGGATTGGTAGGCTTAGCCATTAGCTTTCGCAATCTGCCGGATGTGAGAGTTCTGCGTACCTACGCTCCCACAGAAACAACTCACATTTACGGTCTCAAGGGCGACCTATTAACCAGCGTCCACGGCGAAGCTAACCGGGAAGTGGTGCCCCTAAACAGAATTTCTCCCGAACTCAAACGCGCGGTGCTGGCAATTGAAGATAGCCACTTCTACTTCCACCACGGGATTAACCCCAGCAGCGTCGGACGTGCTGTGAAAGCCAACTGGCAGAAGGGGGATGTGGTGGAAGGCGGTTCGACGCTGACGATGCAGTTGGTGAAAAACCTGTTTTTGTCTCACAAGCGTGCTTTTAGCCGCAAGGTAGCAGAAGCTGTCCTGGCAATACGCTTGGAGCAAATTCTCACCAAAGACCAGATTATGGAGTTGTACCTGAATCAGGTTTATTGGGGGCATAACAACTATGGGGTAGAAACTGCCGCCGAAAGCTATTTTGGCAAGTCAGCTGCCAAGTTAAATTTGGCAGAAGCGTCGATGATGGCGGGTTTGATTCAAGCGCCTGAAGAGTACAGTCCCTTCATCAACTATAAGGTGGCAAAACAGCGACAAGCGCTGGTTTTGAGCCGCATGAGAGAACTGGCGTGGATTACGCCCGCCCAAGAAGCTGCTGCCCGCAAACAACCCTTGAAACTCGGTAAAGTTACTTCATTCCAGACTTCCCAGCTGCCTTACGTCACCGATGCGGTCAAGCAGGAGTTGATTCAACGCTTTGGTCGCGATGCGGTGCAAAAAGGCGGGATGCGCGTTCAAACTACGATCGATACAAACTTCCAACGGATGGCGGAAGAATTTATCGCTCGCGAACACTGGAGACTGCAACGTCGCGGACTCTGGAAAACCGAACTGGCACTGGTAGCGGTCGATCCCCGCACCCATTTTGTCAAGGCGATGGTAGGGGGTTCGGATTACGAAAAGAGTCAGTTTAACCGCGCAATTCAAGCCCGACGCCAACCCGGATCTGCGTTTAAGCCGTTTGTTTACTACGCGGCGTTTGCGACGGGCAGGTATACGCCGTATTCAACTGTCTACGATACGCCGGTGAGCTACCGGGATGGGGACGGCTGGTACAGACCAAGAAACTATGACAATTCCTTCGGCGGTGCGATGAGCATTCGCGCTGCTTTGGAAGTTTCTCGCAATATTCCGGCGGTGAAGCTGGGCCGCGCCGTAGGATTGGATAAAGTGATTGAGGTGTGTCGCACCCTGGGAATTAAGAGTCCGATGGAACCCGTAACTTCTTTACCCCTGGGTGCAATTGGACTGACGCCGTTAGAAATGGCCTCAGCCTATGCTACTTTCGCAGCAAATGGGTGGCAGTCGGATACAACTTTTATCGTTCAGGTGACCGATACTCAGGGTCAGGTGATTCTGGATAATACACCCAAACCCAAACTCGTTCTCGATCCTTGGGCAGCTGCTTCGATGAATAGCGTGCTGCGGAGCGTAGTTGTTTCGGGTACTGGGAAAGAGGCGCAAATCGGTCGTCCCGCTGCTGGCAAAACCGGGACAACTTCCGCTGAACGCGATGTTTGGTTTGTTGGCTACGTACCCCAGCTATCTGTGGCGATTTGGGTCGGTCGAGATGACAACCGACGCTTGGCATATGGGGTGACGGGCGGTCAATATGCGGCCCCAATCTGGCGTAATTTTATGTACCGAGCGTTGGATGGCGTTCCGGTGGAATATTTCCGACCCGCTTCCGACTTTAAGCGTCCTCGTCGTTGGAACAGGGACTAGGGACTAGGGGCTAGGGCTAGTCTTTTTCCTCTGGGCTACTACTTTAATTTAATTTTTAATCGTCCCTATTCCCTAGCCCCTATCTATGGCTGTTTTTCTAGTTCGGACTTCATCCGCTCTAGAGTTGAATGCATTTGGTCAAACATTTGCTGCGGCGTGACGCCAAATTGACCCAGCTGGGTTTTGAGTTGCTGTACAGTCATCTGCGCCATGAAGTCATCGGAAAGTTCAAAGCGCTTCATGAAGACGCGGTAGCGCTCCATCATGGCTTCCATTTGCTCGATAAACAGCTTTTTGCCCTCGCGGTCAAATTTTCCGTAGTTATTGCCTAGTTGGATGAGGGATTGATAATCCTCAAATAGCTGTTTGGCTTCTTGCTGAACGATCTCAGAGTCAAAAAATCCCATTGCGCTTCCATTTAACAGAATATTATCAATTGGTCGATATTCAAAGGCTTCTGCTACCATTCTAGTCCAGCCCTCATGGGCGTTCAAATTATTTTTGGGTTGGTCAGGAGCGATTGCAGCAGTCTTTCCTCAATCAGGTATTATTGCCGATCCCATTCCCCCTGCCAACCAGCCTCTAGAGTTAAAAGTGCGATCCTAGCATGTTAAGCAAGCCCAAAAGTCGAAAAATTGCTGCCATTCTGGCTTTCGCCGGGACGTTCATCCCCATAGCGGGACTCCACAAGTTTTATTTGGGTCAACCCCTGTGGGGAGTTTTATACTTACTTCTATCCCCGACGCCTATTCCCCACGTCGCCAGTGCGATTGAAGGATTTTGGTATTTAGTCCTTTCTGCCGATCAGTTTGACCGCAATTTCAATCTCGATGGTGGAGAAAATGCACTTAAATCGACGCTAGACTCACAACGGATGAATGCACTTGCCGATGGTTTGCGCCAGTTAGAACTCCTGCGCCAAGAAGGGTTGATTTCCGAATACGAATTTGAGCAAAAACGCCGACAATTACTGGAAAGATTTTAGATTGGGTAATGGCTAATGGCTGGCTAATGGCTGGCTAATGGCTGGTTTAAAAATTATATTTACTGTACTGGTTTTGGCATTTCAGCTTTAATATTTGGGTAAAAGCAACAGTTTTTCTGCCCGAAGGCAAAAGCCCCTACCACCAATTAGCAATTAGCAATTAGCAATTAGCAATTACCAATTACCAATTCCCAATTACCCACTATGAAATTGTTTAATTGGCTAGCACCTTTTAGAAATATACCTCGTTCTCAGTCGTTGCGCCATCGCCTTCTTAACGATCCTTACTATCGAATGCAGTCCCTGGAAGAAATTGCGCTCGCTTCGTCTTTAGGTATCAAAATAGACGCAAATCAAGCCACGGTAGATGATTGGTTGCGCTTACCAGGATTGTCGATTCATCAGGCGCGATCGCTTGTAGAACTCAGTCACGCTGGTGTTTGTTTTTACTGCCTCGAAGATGTTGCCGCTGCCTTGGGCTTGCCCGTCGCCAGTTTAAAATATTTAGAACCAGTTTTAAGCTTCTATTACTACGACGATGAAAGTATTTATACAACAAATCTGCGTATCAATCCTAACACAGCTTCGGTAGAAATGCTGACCCAAATTCCCATTATTGACTTGTTTCTGGCTCAAGCGATCGTGCAAAATCGCTCCGCAGGTGGTCAATATCGCAATCTAGCAGATCTGCAACGCCGTTTATCCTTACCAGGGGATACGATCGGCAAACTAATGCACTATCTAAGATTTTAGCTAATAGCTAATAGCTAATTGTCATATCAAACTATTAGCAATTAGCAATTAGCAATTAGCAAAATTCTACCCAAATAAGCCGATACGATTGAGAGGCCAGAAGCGAAAAAAGGCTCTACCAATAACATTTTGTTTCGGTAAAAAACCCCAAACATGGGAATCTCTGCTATTATTTCGGTTATCACCCATGACAAAAAGATTATTTTCTGGTACTTCTATTGACGGCCCTTCTATTAGCGGCCATTGATAGTTTGGAGGTTCGGCTATATACTTTTCATCTAAAGGTTTTTGATTGATATAAACTTTGCCGTTTTTGACGCTTACTTGTTGTCCTGGTTCGCCAATTACCCGTTTGATGAATGCCTGATCTTTACCATATCCCTCAAGTTCGAGTTTAGTTTGCAAAGGTGCGGGAGGTTCAAAGACGATGATGTCGCCCTTGGCGGGTGGATGGAAGCGGTAGGAGATTTTTTCCACGATTAAGCGATCGCCCACCTGTAACGTAGGTAGCATAGACTCTGAGGGAATGTAGCGCGGTTCTGCCACAAAAATGCGAATCAGCAGCGCCAGACTCAAAGCAATCGCCAGAATTTGGACATTTTCCCGGACTTGATTGCCGAAGCGCACCCAACGCGGCGTTTCTGGTAACTCTTTTTCGTTTATATCCATTGACGTTTTCAGGAATGGTGCAACCGATAGGAGTAGGGGCACGGCATTTTACAATCTTTTGGTAGCAATCAAAAGTTATTGGGCGCCGTGCCCCTATCTGCATTGAAAATCATACCCTACCTGGAGCGCCAGAAGGGGAGGACGCGGGGACGCAAAGACGCGGGGACGCGGGGAATGAAGATGGGGAAGAAATTACCCTCTTCCTCATCTCCATCACCTTCATCACCTTTCCTTCTGGGTGCCGCCCCATTCCCTCAATCAATTTCCAGCTTACGGGGCACGGCATTTTACAATCTTTGGGTAAAATCAAAATTTATCCTGGCCGTGCTACTACAAGATCGCAGGATTT
>NZ_BLAY01000182.1 GCF_020521235.1 Microseira wollei NIES-4236
TAGGGGAGGGCATCCCCAAAGTAACGCTAAGGGAGTTGGAACCGCTACTCTGCTTGGGGAAACCCTGGTGGAGCAAGTTCTGACGATGAGCTTAGAATCCCCGGTCTTTTAAGCCGGGGAGTGTCAATGATTTGGAGGTAAATTCCATTATGACCTATCGACAACGCCTCAATTGCTGGGCAATCGCACGCCTACTCCCCACTCACCAATGGGCAATTATCGCCCGCTTCCGCAACCGATCTGACGCAGATGGGCACTTTCAGTTCTTGTGTCGGAAAGTACCGCACATTCAATTCAAGGTTGTATTTGATTTGACCAACCCGAACTAAAGGGAGTTAGAAAGCGGGTTTTTGAGAAAAACCCGCTTTCTTGGTGTAGGCGATCGCCCCATTCCCAAAAAAATGTGCAACTGGTATCCTAAGCTCATCAATAAACGCGCATTTTTTAACTAAAGGGGAATAGCCATGCCTTTTGCGCTCATCAAAGGGACATTTCACATCAAAGGATACGCGCCCGATGGAGATTCAATCCGGTTTAAAGCGCACAACCCAGAAAACTGGAAAAAACTAGCAGGCTTACCCGTTAATATCAAAGGCAACAGTCACGTCCAACTGCGATTTCAAGGAATTGATGCCTTAGAAACCCATTACAAAGATTTTCACCAACCCCGAAAACTTGGCTTTGCTGCCAGAGATTTCATGCTGGAAAAATTAGGATTTAACCGCGTCATGCAGACGGCTCCCAATAAACAGGTATTGCAAGCATTAGAAAAAGTTGAAGGATATATTATTAGCCGCGCCACCGAAAACAACCAACGTCCCCTGGCTTATGCCTTTGCCGGACAACCTGAAGAACCAGATGGAGCTAGTGTTTTTCTAGATAAAAACAGACTAAAAGCCAGCCTGAACTATCAATTACTCAAAGCAGGTTTAGCCTATCCAAATTATTATCAAGGTATATTCAACGATTTGCGACAAGCAATGAACGAAGCCGTAAACCAAGCGCGAATCCAAGAGTTAGGGATTTGGTTTCACGATAAAACAAACTTAGGATTTAAAGTCGAAGGGTTAAAATCCATTTCGCGAGATTACGTGATTATGTCGAAATTATTCCGCTATTTGGTAGATTATTTAGAAAGCGGTGGCAAAGTTTCGCAGTTTAAGCGATATCTGGAAAAAAGACCGGAAAGCATTCTTGTACATTCGCGGCAAGATTTAACTTATTTCGCTCAAGTGATTGATGTTTATGGTAACGAAATCAAGATGAAAGTGCAGCCGGAAGATTTGATTTTTATGGGGTGAAAAGATGGTGCGATCGCGCGCGATATTTGCGATGCGATCGCTCCCAGTATTGCCAATCCCAAAAGTAGAAAAAGTAGGAAAACTCACATCTTGCACCGAGCTGCTACGCAACAAAAATTAATTTTATTAAAAAAAAATATAAAATAATGTCAAATAGGTTTTATACTACTGAGTTATTTGATTAAATCAAAAAGTGTTTTTCTCGGTAGCAGATACCCGAAGTAGCAAAATTATTCTTATGCGATCGCTCAATAAACTCAATCGATTCAGTATCCGTACCAAACTCATAGTCATGCTGCTGGTGGTCAGTATATCCTCCATGCTGGCAAGCACCTTTATTTGCTCGAGCGCGGGACAACAGATCCTCGAACAGCGAGTATACAACCAGCTAACAAGTCTGCGGGGTATGACGGCGACCCAAGTCGAGCGATATTATAAATTTTTGGTTCAACACACCCAGACACTCAGCGATGCTGTCATGGTCATCAATTCGATGAAGGAGTTCACGCAGGCTTTCGAGGAACTGGCGACGGCAAACATACCCCAAGCCTATGATGAAAAGATCGAGCAGTTCTACCGCAATGAATTTGTGCCGAAACTCAAAAAGGCGGTAGATGCTGAGCCGATCCCGGAAACCTTCATTCCTAAAACCAATGCGGCTCGCTACCTCCAGTATCACTACCTTGCCAATAACCCTTATCCAATCGGTGAAAAGTACAAGTTAGAAGACCCAAAAGACGGCAGTAATTACAGTCGCGTCAACGTTCGCTACAACCCCAAGTTTGCCAACATTGCCGAACGTTTCGGTTACTACGATATGTACCTGATCGATCTGAAGGGGAATGTGGTTTACCTACTGTCTAACGAGGGTGACCTCGGCATCAACCTGCTCGAAGGACCTGTTGCTGATAGCAACTTAGTGTAGGCGTTTAAAGATTGCCGCCGCTCGAACAGCGCGGCTTATGTCAAAGTGGTTGATTTCCAACCATACATCTATTCTTACAATGTACCGTCAGCTTTTATCGCCTCCCCGATTTTTGACGGACCGCAGATGGTTGGCGTCTTGGCGTTTCAGATTCCAGTAGATCGGGTGAGCGACATTGTGAACGGCTTCGGTAAATGGAAGGAAAACGGATTGGGAGACAGTGGAGAAACCTATCTGGTGGGGTCTGATGCCACGATGCGATCAAAATCGCGATTCTTGATCGAAGACAAAGACAAGTTTACCAAATCGCTTTCCGAGAGCGGGTTGCCCGAATCATCTGTCAAAAAAATCCGCGAACTCGATACGACAATTCTATTTTTGCCTGTGGATGTTAAAGGGGTGAAGCAGGCACTGTCGGGCAAAACGGTACTGCTGCGTAACAAGGATTATCGGGGCAGCGAGGTGCTGGGTGCCTATCAACCTGTAGAAATCGACGGGTTGCGATGGGCGATCGCCGCAGAAATGGATGTCAGCGAAGCCTTTGCTCCGATTAGCACTTTTCAGCGCCAGGTAGTCATCGGAGCTACTTTGATCGTGGTGCTGATCACTTTAGTGGCGATGTGGTTGGCGAGGCTATTTGTCAAACCGATCGACCGCTTGATAGCTAGCACGCAAAAGCTGGACTCTGGCGACGGCGAAAGTATGGTGGCATCGGGAACGCGAGATGAATTTAACGATTTGGCGAGGTCAATTAACGATAAAGTCTACTCGATGCGCGACCAAATCCGACAGGTAGAACAGCACAATGCTGAAAATCAAAATCTGATTGACCTGTTACTACCCACTAAGATTGCCAAGCGCATCAAACAGGGAGAGGGCGTCATCGCCGATCCCGTTTCTAATGTGAGTATTATTTTTACCGACCTGCATCGCTTCAGCAAGCTGTTTGAATCCTTAAGCAGTGAAGAAGTGGTTTTGCTGCTGGATGCGTTGGTTGATGCTTTTGACGACTTGGCAGACAAATACGGTCTGGAAAAAATTAAAACCATTGGCGATGGCTACATAGCAGTCTGCGGACTTTCGGTGGCTCGCTTGGATGGCGATAAGCGGACGATCGATTGTGCCTTGGAAATGCTGGGACACGTGCGCCGCTTTAACTACGAACGCGGCTTGAATCTGGATTTGCGAATTGGGATCAACACGGGAGATTTGACTTCCGGGATTGTGGGCAAAAGCCGCTACGCCTATGACGTTTGGGGCGAGGCTGTCAACATTGCCCACCGGCTGAAATCATCTTGTCCGCCTGGAAGCATTTTAGTTTCGGAATCCGTTCGCGATCGCTTGTCAGATCTTTACGAGTTCGAGCCATTTGAAATCATCGAAGAATCAGATAAAGAATCGTTCCCAGCTTGGAAACTGCGACACCACCTCCCAGCCCAAACCGAACCATCGGAGCCATCGAAAAAGTCTCAGGCGGCTAAAAAAGCGCAACCTGTTAAAGGCAACAGTGCCGTTAAAGCAAAATTAGCAGATGAAACGGGAGCGGGAACGGTCGCGACTGGGAAAACCTCTAGCGAGGTAGCAGCAGAACCCCCAGATGATGGGGCAAGCCCCAGTGCGATTTAATCTGGATCGCCAGATGAAGCGATCGTCAAACCGCAAAAAAATACTGAAGGAATCGAATCTGTGTGTACGTGGAGATGTTTTCAGATGACTAATTTGAATTGGCAAGAACCTTGGTTAATTTGGGCAGTTGTTTTAGGCGTTGGGTTTCCCCTTTTGGTGATTATTATCGGAGAGGTAATTCAGCAGTTAAAACGGCAGGGAAACGCTTTTGCATCTACTTTGCAGGCGGTGAAAAACCTGGTTTTGCCATCCTTAGCGTTAATGATTTTGGCTCGAGATGTATTCAAACTCGATCCGCAAGGGACGCCAGTGAAAATTATCCAAACGCTGTTTTGGATATGTGCGATTAATGCTACCCTCTCTCTAATTAACCTGTTGTTGTTCGAGCAAGCAGAGGCAGACTCTTGGCGGGCGCGAATCCCCAAATTACTGGTTGACCTATGTCGGGTGATGTCCATTCTAGTGGGCGGGGCGATCGTTCTCTCGCAAGTTTGGGGCGCTGACTTAGCAGGACTTGCCACCGCACTAGGAGTAACCTCCATCGTCATCGGTTTAGCACTGCAAGACCCTTTAGGCAGTGTCTTGACCGGAATTATGCTGTTATTCGAGCGTCCGTTTAGGGTCGGCGATTGGCTGAAAGTGGGGGAATTTGAAGGTAAAGTGATTGATATGAACTGGCGAGCAGTTCGCTTGCTAACGATCGAACACGATGTGATAGTTATTCCCCATCAGATGCTTGGCAAGGAAATTATTCGCAATAGCACCGAACCAGATCGCCTCTATTATGGTCACGTTACAGTTGGCTTTTCCTACGACAATCCTCCCAACACCGTCAAGCAAGTCTTAATCAGTACCGCCTTATCTATTCGGGGAATTTTGCCCGAACCAGAACCAATTTGTCTGACTTTATCTTACGATGAAACGGTAATTACCTATAAAGTGAAGTTCTTTGTCAAAAAGTTTGAAGATATCGAATTAATGCAAGACAAATTGATGACCCGAATTTGGTATTCTGCCCGACGCCACGATCTCAACCTTTATCACTACAACTACGGATGTGGCCCAGAAGATGTAGCTGGCAATGCAGAAAGTCCTGTAAGCAAAATGAGTCGAGGATTTTCCTCAATTCCTGCTTTTATCCCTCTTACTAGGGAGCCTAATAGTTTTGAGCAACTGACCCAGGGAACAACCATACAACATTTTGGCAAAGGAGAAACTGCGATCGCCCAAGGCAGCCGGGTTTTTTGTCTGTACATTATTATTTCTGGTCAGGCCGTAATGACCGTTTTGAATGATACTGGCAAAGAATTAGAGGTGGCAGGGCTATCCAAGGGCGAGTTTTTTGGAGAAATGGCTCTGTTCAGTCGGGAACCTAGTCCTGTATGTGTTACAGCTGTAGAAGATCTGGAAGTGATGGCAATCAACCCAGATACAGTCAATGCAATGATCGAACGTCAACCAATTTTGTCCCGCGAAATTGCTCAAGTGATAGAGATGCGAAGACAAGCGATTAATATAGCGCAACGAACTGGCACTTTAGCAGAAGCGCTTAAATCTAAGTAACAGTTGACAGTTGACAGTTGACAGTTAACAGTTGACAGTTAGTTAACTGTTCTCGAATCACCTTGCTCTAAAACCAGTTTTTCGTTGATAATTGTCCACTGTCCAATTTCCACTCAAAGGTAATTGGTAATTGGATTCACAGGTTTGCGATCGCCGAGTCATATCATGCCCGGTAGCAATGGTAGTGTATATTTTTTGATCTTGTAGGGGCGGGTTTTACCAACCATTCAGTGGAACCACGAGAAATTTAGTTAAACCCGCCCCGCTCGTGCAGCTACCGATGCAACCGGACATGATATCAGGATCAAATCAAGCTAGCCAAAGCACAGACAAGCTAAATCAGACTCAGTAGCAACGCGGTATAACTGCGATTATCTTTCTCTGGGCAATTATGGAGGCGATCGCGTAAACTCGGAAACAACTGGCTGTTGAATGCGATCGCTCATGTCCAGAATTATCCAAAATTGGCTCCTTCCGTTGCTATTGATACTAAGTAATGGTTTCTTAGGTTGGCTAATCAACCAACTGCCTGGTAAACAGGACTTAAAAATTGAAGACCCCCTAATAATAATACTGACTGTACTGTGTATATTGGCACTTTTTATCCTCGGTGCTATATCCAGTCAGTCTCCGCCGAGTGCAACGCCTGGGAATCAAAATTGGCTTGTTGGTTTTTTACCCCTGCTGGGAGGTGGCATCCTTTTCGGATTGTTGAAGGGTAACTACGTAGGCGGGGAATTCAGTTCGGCAGTTTTTTATACATCCCTGGTTCTGTTTGGTTTGGGGACTGTGCTGCCGCCCGTACTGCTGTTACCGAAACAATGGCAGAACAGGTTGGTATGGTTTCCGCCCGGTTTCGGACTGGCGGTAATGTTGTATTTCTTACTGAGGCGCGAATGGACAGCAGCATTTTTGGCTTTGTTTGTGACCGTAATTTTGATGTTGTTTATCCATGCCATCAAGTTTTTCATCCCAGTTACTAACCAACTTTCACCGAGGTTTAGGGCAAAGAGACAGCAACTTGCAGTTAGTTTTGCCGACTGGATTTGGAACCAACTCGACAATTGGTTGTTAGATTTAACCTCACCTTTTCAGCGGGAATATTACCAGAGTTTGATATATATCTGTCGAGACTATCAAACACAGGGATTGGATAAAGACCGCATCCTGAATTTGCAAAAGGTTTTTGTGCCGATCAAAATTGCTACAAAAGAGGCAGAGAATGCAAGTCAGACAATGATTCAGCCGCTAAAGGATGAAGGAAATAACTCAAATCAAACGCAAATTTGGCATTTTTTAGCAGCGATAGATAAGCATCCGGAATTTCGGCGCATGGCAGTGTTGGGCGCACCCGGTTCGGGGAAAACAACGCTTTTGAGACATTTAACGCTGACTTATGCCACAAAGCAACAGCGAAAAATGCATCGGAAAGCGCCAAAATTGATTCCGGTGTTGTTGTACCTCCGAGATGTGCGTCAAGAAATTGTGAATAAGAAACCGTCTCTGGCAGAGTTAATTACTCAACAGGTACAGCAGCAGCGCAAAATTGAACCGCTGAATCCACCGCCTAACTGGTTTGCCGAAAAATTACGTCAAAACCAATGTTTGGTAATGTTAGATGGATTGGATGAAGTGGCGGATGAAACCCAGCGCCAGCAGGTGAGTCTTTGGGTAGATGAACAGATGCAGGCATACCCGGACACGGCTTTTATTTTAACTTCTCGACCTTTTGGTTATAAAACTGCGCGGTTGCAACAAAATGCGACTGTCTTAGAAGTGCAACCATTTAGCCTGAAACAGATGCAACAGTTTATTCAGAACTGGTATTTGGCAACAGAAGTAATGAGTCGCGCTGGAAAAGAAGATTTGGGAGTGCGGGAAGAAGCGAAACAACAAGCAGATGATTTAATTAAGCGGATTAAAAATAGCAACCCTCTAGCGCACATGGCGGTGAATCCTCTACTGCTAACAATGATTGCCACAGTTCACCGTCGCGGTAGCGCCTTGCCGGGAAAACGAGTCGAGCTTTACAAAGAAATTTGCCAGGTTTTACTAGAAAAGCGACTGAGAGCTAAGAATATTCCCGATTCGTTAACAGCTACGCAAAAGCAATCTGTGCTGCAACTGCTGGCATTTGAATTAATGCAGCAGAAGACTCGTGAGGTCAAACTATCCGATGGCATTGATCTGATTAAAGACAAGTTGGCAGATGTAGCAGGCAGTGGGGCGAATCCAGAGGAGTTTATCCAGAAAATTCGGGATGTGAGTGGGTTGTTAGTGGAAAAAGAAGTAGGCGTTTATGAATTTGCTCACTTGAGTTTCCAGGAATATTTGGCAGCGGTTCAGATTAAGGAATCAAACCAAGAGAATCTGTTAATTGGAAATATTAATCAATCTTGGTGGGCCGAAACCATCCGTCTCTATGCAGCGCAGAGTAATGCTAGCAATCTGATTCGTGCAGTCTTAGCGATGCCATCTCCATCGGTTGAAGCAATGGCACTCGCCTATGATTGCTTGGAGGAGGGGTTGAGTGTAAATCCAGACGTTCGGCAACAACTGGAAGAAAGGTTAAACGCAGATTTGGAAAGTCGATGACAGAAAGATTCAACTTAGCAGCTAACGTTTTGTTATCCAGGCGTCTGCAAAATTTACTGCGGATTGATGAAAATGTCGAAATTGACATGAGTTACATAACCTGCGCCGAATATCAGCTTTTTATTGATGAGAAGCTGAAAGCGGGTGAAAATCGCCAACCTGACCATTGGAAAAGTTACAGATTTCCGCTAGGAGATGCCAAAAATCTTATTGCTGGAGTAAGGCCGAGTGATGCTGAGGAGTTTTGTGAATGGTTAACTCAGCAGCACTCTGCATTGGGATTTAAGTACAGACTGCCCACTTTAGCTGAAGTCGAGGAGTATCCAATCACAGAAAAACAAGTAGGATGCTGGTGTTTTGATGGAGAACAGCGAATCATTGCAGGAATAGAAACGGGAAAGAAGCAAACTTGGCAACAGAAATTAGCTGAGGTTTTGGTTCTCAACCGCGACCTCTACCGCGACCTCTACCGCGTCCTCTACCGCGTCCTCGACCGCGTCCTCGACCGCGTCCTCGACCGCGTCCTCGACCGCGTCCTCGACCGCGTCCTCGACCGCGTCCTCTACCGCGACCTCTACCGCGTCCTCAACCGCGTCCTCAACCGCGACCTCGACCGCGTCCTCGACCGCGTCCTCGACCGCGTCCTCAACCGCGACCTCAACCGCGTCCTCTACCGCGTCCTCTACCGCGTCCTCAACCGCGTCCTCAACCGCGACTTCTACCGCGTCCTCAACCGCGACTTCTACCGCGACCTCAATCGCGACCTCAATCGCGTCCTCGACCGCGACTTCTACCGCAACCTCAACCGCAACCTCAACCGCGACCTCGACCACGACCTCGAAGGCAAATTTAAAGCAATTGAAGCAGGCAAAGCCAGTGATTTCCTACTTTTATACTTTCCTCTGCTTCCTGTTATTGTTATCTATCATTTGTTGTCAGTAACTTATGAGGTAATCTCCGAAAATGAAGCGGCGCTCAATACAATTAAGTTAAGCGGTCAAGAAAGTAAAGCTATTAGCCGTAAGTATCTAGAGAATCTCAATAAAATATATCCACTTTATGTTTACTTGGTATTACTAGATGAACGACAAGCGGGTCATATAACAGCATGGGAGAGTATTCGGATTGTCAGAGAAAGAATTGAGCAGTAGATTTGGTAGCAGATGTAGCGCCTGGTTAATTGCAGCAAATTGAGGAAATATTTTATGACAGAACTGAAGCCGTTGGTGATTCTGTTGCCAACGGCTTTGGTTTACAGCGGATTGCAGTCGTATGAGGTACACCTTCGTTTGTCAAGCGCGCAGCATTAATGCTGCGCGCTTGACAAACGAAGCCTTAAGGCTGTACCTCACTAAGAAAGCAATCCGCTGTAAGTAAGCTTAGCTATAAACCTCTTGCAGTTGAGAACTACCTTTCCCCCGTCGAATCGGGAAAAGAGGCGATTCGATAGGTGCGTACCGACAGTAGCAGAGGACAACGAGGTCAAATTCGGCAGTTCCGATAGGCGCATATTGCTCAACTCGCACTACTTCCCAATCACCGCGCCGGAAATGGGTACTAGAACCGGGCGATTCTGGATCTATGGCTTCCGGCACTTGGCAGTACTCAGAGGGTCTTTGACAACTCCCCAGCCTAAATGCATGGGGATTCTTCCTTCACAGAAAAACGCCTTGTAAAAGCAGTGCCTTTACTTGGTCTTACTCTTTCTCCAGAAGCGGTAGCGAGATGCCCTCCCGCCAAAATTCGTAAACCTTCATCCCTGATATTGATAGCTGCATTAATATCCCTGTCATGTATTGTTTTGCACTTAGGGCATTGCCAGCTACGAATATCTAAACTCAAATTATCTACTTGATGTAAGCAGTTGCTACAATTTTTTGAACTCGGGAAAAATCTATCTACTTCCATATAAGTTTTCCCCTCGCGTTCAGATTTGTACTTTAACATGGTACAAAATTGTCCCCATCCAGCATCACTAATAGCTTTGGCTAATTTGGGGTTTTTGACCAGATTTTTAACTGCCAAATTTTCTCCCACTATGACTTGGTTTTCGTCAACTAATTTACGACTTAGTTTGTGGAGAAAATCCTCACGACATCTTGATAGCTTTGCGTGAACTTTAGCAACTTTAATCCGAGCTTTATTTCTGTTACTAGAACCCTTCTGTTTGCGACTAAGTAACTTTTGCCTTTTGGCTAATCTTGTCTCGTACTTACGGTAATATTTAGGGTTGCCATGCTTAGTACCATCAGATGTAATAGCGTAATGGGTTATTCCCATATCTATACCAACAGCTTTTCCCTCTGATGATGAAGCAGGGACATCTTTACCATCATCATAAAGACAAGCTGCATAGTATTCACCAGATGGTGTAAGCGATACCGTAACAGATTTAAGTTTTCCCTCGGGTTCGCGAGATATTTTACAGTAAACTTTACCTAATTTTGGCAGTGTTAAATAGTCGCCATTTAGTTTGAATCCTTGAGGTAATCGAATAGATTGCTTAGTGCCTTTTTTCTTGAAGTTTGGGTACTTTGCACGCTTTTCAAAAAAATTCAGAAAAGCACTAGACAGGTCTAATGCTACTTGCTGTAAGCACTGGGATGGGGGTTCTGCTAACCATTCGTACTGTTTTTTGAGAGCAGGAAGCAGGTTAATGATGTCGTTACGACTTAATCCCTTACCTGTTGCTTTATATGTTTCGCTAGTTAGATTAAGAGCAAAGTTGTAAAACCACCGTACACATCCAAACGACTTAGCAAGCAATATTGCTTGCTCCGACGTTGGATAGATTCTGTACTTGTAGGCTTTTAACATTATAGTTACCAAACTAGCAATAGTATGGTAAACTAAAATGGCAAAAAAGTAAAGCCGTCCTGGAAGGACGGGGTTTTAAACCCATTTCTTTGATAACCCGGTTCTGGGATGGGGCCATCTGATGAATCGAAATACTCAGCCAGGATGTCGGTACAGGCTCCTGTGTGAGCTAGGATGCGACGAGAGGCTTCGCGTTCCTCTCGTTCGTCAGCTTGAAAAATGATGTATTTCCGCATGGTTAGTCGTCCTCCATATAGTCGGGAAAATAATTAAAGGCGATCGGCAGAACGCGATAAACTCTACCTTCCTCTCTTCCTCTGCGTCCTCTGCGTCCTCTGCGGTTCAATCAAAGCCAAAATAGAAGATAGACGAGTTCAGCCCAATCAACATTTCTCACTCAGAAATCCAGCTAGAATTGAACAAAACCAGCGAAATTCTGACAGCAACAAAGCCAGACCGCCTCGACCGCTGGTTATCTAACCAATTACCCGATTTATCCCGTTCTCGCATCCAAAAGCTCATCGAACAAGGGTGCGTGGAAATTAACGGCGAAACCTGTACCGATAAGAACGCTAAGGTAAAACCGGGCGATCGCATTCACCTTACCATCCCCGAAGCCCAACCCACCAACCTCCAACCCGAAGATATCCCCCTCGATATCCTCTACGAAGATGATCGCATACTCATCCTCAACAAACCCGCCGGATTAGTCGTTCATCCCGCTGCTGGACACCAAGATGGCACACTTGTCAATGCCCTTTTAGCCCATTGTCCTTTAGCAGAAATTGGCGGCGAACAGCGTCCGGGAATAGTCCACCGATTAGATAAGGATACGACGGGAGCGATCGCCATCGCCAAAACCGACCAAGCTTACCAACACCTACAAGCGCAACTAAAAGCCAAAACCGCCCGCCGGGAATATCTAGGCGTCGTCTACGGCGTCCCCAAAACCGAAAGCGGTAGTGTAAACCAACCCATCGGACGCCATCCCGTTGACCGGAAAAAAATGGCAGTCGTCCCTGAAGAAAAAGGCGGACGCCCCGCCGTCACCCACTGGCAAATTCAAGAACGACTCGGCAATTACACCTTAATTCACTTTCAGCTAGAAACCGGACGCACGCACCAAATAAGGGTTCACAGTGCTTATATGGGACATCCTATCGTCGGCGACCCCCTATACAGTTCCGGGCGGGACATCGGTGTAAACTTGCCAGGACAGGCACTCCACGCATGGAAACTCACCTTACAGCATCCCATATCTGAAGAGTGGATTTCGGTTACCGCCCCTCTGCCAAAGGCATTTAATACCCTACTGGAAGTTCTCAGGCGACGATGAGATGGGGAAGAAGACGCGGAGACAGGGAGACGCTAAGGACGCGGTGAATTCTTTCGCCGTGTCTCCTTGTCCGGTGTGTCCCCGTGTCTTCTTCCCCATCTTCCTGATATCATGTCCGGTGGGATCGGTAGTGTATGGATGGCTATTTGCTAATTGCTAATTGCGAGCTTTTCAATTGCCTCCAGAGCAGCCATTAGCGATTAGCTATTAGCAGTTAGACAACCGTTGCCCAGGGACATGATATGATTCGTTTTGATTTTTAGAGCGAACTCAGGTTTTTACTCAAACTTTATAGTTCCCTGACCCAATTTCATCAACTTGCGGTAAACACCGATCTGCAAAAATATACAAGGATTACGGAACTGCGCGGCGAGTGAATGTAGTTAATTAAAGACAGTTAAACGCTAAAGACAGTGGGATTTATGCTTTTCTATAACAGCCTTTTACTCAACCCAAACTATTCTTGCTGCACAGAAGGCGATCGCGGCTCCGGCAGAATTGCATAATCAAATTTTTTACAACAAAGATATCTAACCAGTTTTAATATCATGTCCGCGAGAGATCGGTAGTGTATGGATGGCTAATTGCTAATTGCTAATTGCGAGCTTTTCAATTGCCAGATAGCAGCCATTAGCGATTAGCTATTAGCCGTTACACAACCGTTGCTTAAGCACATGATATAACGGGTTTTATCTGGGCGCTTATGCTCCTCAAATAAATAAGGAGCCAGATTTCAGAACTTAAGATTCAGAAAGGCATTTTCTGAACCCTAAAACCTGAATTCCGACTCCTATGTTTTGGATGGTTAGTGTTAGTTTATCTCGCGCTTACCAAATGACCAGCCTTACTTACCGCTTGCGATAAGGCACTTTGCTTTCGTAGTCGATGTTGTATGGCGAAACCCGTTGTGGGGGATTGCCTTGTGCGCTGATGCTGCGAGCCATTCCCATAAACAGCGATGGATCGCCTGCTTTGGCTTGCTTGTCGGGTGGAGTGTAACGACGTACACTCGTTTGCCAGATGATCTGCGGGAAGCCAAGTTTGCCACGGTGATATGCTTCGTACCGGGGTGATTTGATGTTGAAAGGCAGCTCGCTGGCGCCGGAGGGCAGAACCCGACGACGTTGGAAGGGAACGATGTTGTCGCCGAAATTATCCAGGTATTCTTGGCTGTTGATCAGGTCATTGATGAAACCTGCGCGACCTTTGGTCGCGATTACAATCGACCACGCGATTTTTTCGCGCTCGCTGTAAACATCCCGTCCCAGAATCTTCTGTACGCAATGCTCAACAAAGCGGTAGTTGCTGTTGAGGTTGTAAAAGCTCTTGGTGAAGGTATTGGACAGGCACAATCCCCGAATGAACTCGCGGACGGTGATTTGTCCGTTGCGGAGTTGCGACTCCAAAAAGCGCTCGCGATCCGATTTAAAGGCATGGAAGAAGATCTGGCGGTAAGCCGCTTCGATCAGGTTACCCATGTCAGTCGGAGACAGCAGGTTGTCTGTCGAGAAGATCCTGGGCTGTTCGTCGCCGGGAACTTCGTATGCAGCAACGCGAGCATTTTGAGACGAAGGGGCATACTCTAAAAGGGGAATAGCCACGTTTAAAAACTTCCTTCTTACGAAACTTTACAAATTTTCCTCATCATAAGGGCAAAACGCACCAGAATTCTCAGTAACCTGATAAAACGTTAAGCTTCTTAATATCCAGAGCAAACCTAGATGCTGTAAGGCTTCCATCCAAAGGTGATTACATCACTTTGGCACGTTTTGTCTGAATGCATCCGGTACCGATGAGTATCAGCGCCAGGAATGATTCCGCAAGTGGTTTTGACCGCACCCGCTGCTAAATTCCCTTTCTCCTCGCCAAAATGCCAGCGCATCTAGGGTTGGGGTGTAGGGAGGCCAACTTTGCAACAGCGAGTTTATCTGGTTTGGAGGGGGTTCTAGCCCCAAACCCAAACAGAGATGGGAGAGGACGGCTGCAAACTCCTGACCGTGACCGGGACTGTTGAGATAAGCGTGGGCGTATTCATGGGCGACGAGACGCAACCAATCCTTTCGAGCCAGACGACCTACATCGACTAGGATAGCGATCGCGCTGTGTGAGAGGTGGCATAGTCCATCTAGTCCAAACGATCGCGCCAGGGGAACGGCAAAGATTTGTATCGGGCGATGGTGTTGGGGGTGGAAACAGTCATGGCAGGTGACTAGACAGCGTCGCAGATCGGTATTTACCGCATCAATATTTTCACCGAGAAAGGTGCAGATGAGCGAGCGATCGCGCAGGTTTCCCATTACATCCACCATCGCCGGATCTGGCAGCAGGTTTTGCATCCCCCGCAAATACTCTACCCCACGGTTGTAGGCATCAGCCCTATGACGATCGCTCACCAACCCAGGAAAGAGAAATATTGTCTAGAAGCGTCTTGTTTGGCTTTCAGCACTTCCTGAGCTAGTGCAGGCGTGACATCTCCACTAGCAGCAGCTACAGGTTGCGCTTCCTTTTGACTCCCCAAGTCTGTCCCAATGCGGCTTTCAGTACAAAACGACGCCGTACTAAATCCGCCAAAGCGTTTCACAATACTGCTTCGCATCCGCAAATCCGGACTGGCAAACCAGAAACGTTCCTCCGAACTCATGGTGTCGTATTCGGTGATCAAAACCAGTCCTTCATCCTCATCCATGTGGTATTGACCGACCACCGGCACGATTTCGGCGTAACCTCTGTCGCGGAGTAACTGACCTTGGTGGGGATTGTCTGCATCGGGTACGAGGGCAAACACCGTCTTGCCTTCGTGATTTTCTCCCTCTTTATCCCAACCCATCGAACCACCCCAGGTGACGCGGCAACCCCCAATCGCCAGACTGCCATCTATTTGATGGAATTCACACAGGGCAACGATCTCTGGATCTTCCGCCGCCAAAGCATCCACTTGGATTTCCGACTCACCCACCTCAGATCTTCTGAAGGCCAGGTGATGGGTTGTGCGCTGCGAGCGCCACCTGCCAGCACTCCGTTGAAAAAACTCCATTGCGTCCATCAATTAATCCCAGCCTCCAGCCCCATTTTTTCACGTAGTACGCTTTTTGATGATAAAGCTTTTACCGCCCACCAGTCTGCGTTGAGCGAAGACGACACGGGGACGTGGAGACGCAAAGACGCGGAGTGTTTGAAGCGTCTGGTGCCCCTTGTCTGAAAGTCCGTTCCCAGAGTCCCGGACCCCGACGCCAATCGAAGATTCTCTGCTGCACGTTCAGGCTGGGTTTCAATCCCCGTCTCAACGTTTTCCCCGCGTCGCCGCGTCCTTAGCGTCTCCGCCTCTCCCTGTCCTTGAACCCCGCCTTAACTCGATAAGCAGAGTAGATATTTTGTCAAGCATTTGTTACTATATTTAATAATAAATCATGAACGCACTCACCGTCAGGGGTGCGATTCAACAAAATCGCGATTCCAGCTGGAACAAAACCCAATTGGCTTTCTCACCTGTAACAAACCAACCAGATTTGAGGCAAAGATGATGGAATTTCCCGTTGGACTTAGCTTGGAGCAACAATTTAACCTGAAGGCGTATGAGCAGCAGGTCAAAGGACTGAGCCAGGAAGAGGCTCAAGGGTTCCTGTTGGAAGTCATGCGGCAGCTGATGGTTAAGGATAATGTCATTAAGCACCTGATGAAGACGAAGCGCCTATAGAGCGGTCAGAAATCCCTAAAATCAAAGCCCCCAGCCAAGGTTATGGCTTGGGGGCTTAAATTTTGTTACAGAATATTACTTTGTTTCTCATAACTGAGACGGTCGCATCCCTCTTCTTTTATCTTCAAGAGTGTCTTGCTCAAGACAAGATAAAACTGATTGAAATTAGGAGAGTTCAATGCTCGACGCATTTTCCAGAGCCGTTGTAACGGCAGATACCAGCACCTCTTGTGTATCTGACCTCGGTGCTTTAAAAGCTTTTGTTGCTGAAGGTAACAAGCGTTTGGATGCAGTAAACGCGATCGCTAGCAACGCCAGCTGTATGGTTTCTGACGCCGTAGCTGGGATGATCTGCGAAAACCAAGGCTTGATCCAAGCTGGTGGTAACTGCTACCCCAACCGTCGGATGGCTGCTTGCTTGCGCGATGCTGAAATCATCCTGCGCTATGTCACCTACGCACTGCTGGCTGGCGACGCTTCCGTTTTAGATGATCGCTGCCTCAACGGTTTGAAGGAAACCTACGCTGCACTGGGCGTTCCTACCACCTCCACCGTGCGTGCCGTTCAGATCATGAAGGCTCAAGCTGCTGCTCACATCCAAGACAACCCCAGCGAAGCTCGCGCTGGCGCTAAGCTCCGCAAGATGGGCGCTCCCGTGGTACAAGATCGTTGCGCTAGCCTGGTTGCTGAAGCTTCCAGCTACTTCGATCGCGTGATTTCAGCTCTGAGCTAGTCAATTGCTAAGCGCAATTCGCTCAGGAATATTGAAACTAAGCTCACAGTACAAAATCAACTTTGGAGATTTAAGAAATGAAATCCGTCGTTACCACTGTTATTGCTGCTGCTGATGCAGCAGGTCGTTTCCCCAGCACCTCCGATCTAGAATCCGTTCAAGGTTCTATCCAACGCTCAGCTGCTCGTCTGGAAGCTGCTGAAAAGCTGGCTAACAACCTGGACAATGTGGCTCGCGAAGCTTACGATGCTTGCATCAGAAAGTATTCCTACCTGAACAATGCTGGTGAAGCTAACTCCACCGATACCTACAAGGCAAAATGCCTGCGCGACATCAAGCACTACATGCGCTTGATCCAATATTGCCTAGTTGTTGGCGGTACTGGTCCTCTGGATGAGTGGGGTATTGCCGGTCAGCGTGAAGTATATCGCGCTTTGGGTCTGCCCACCGCTCCCTACGTTGAAGCACTGAGCTTTGCTCGCAATCGTGGTTGCGCTCCTCGCGATATGTCTGCTCAAGCATTGGTAGAATACAATGCACTGCTCGACTATGCAATTAACTCTCTGTCCTAAGCTGAGTTAAATATCTCGAATCACCGAGGGAACTTAAGCTAATCGAGTCTGGGGATTCTTAGAATAGTGCTTTGCCAAAGTGGGTTAAGTATTGTTTTAGGAATCCCCAGGTTTATGTTTGTTGAGGAACTGCTACATGGATAAGCGCTTTCGGAATCTCTTTAATCTGACAGAAGCAGAAGCGATCGCTCTCTTAGATACGCCCCAAGACCAACTGGGAGAAGATGATTCTCGCTACATCGCAGCTTCCCATTTGGCTAACTTCCCCACCCCAGAATCAATTAATGCTCTGATCCGGGCAGTACACAACACCGAACCTTCCCTAGATAACCGCATCGTGCGACGAGAGTCGGTGAAGTCACTGGGAAAACTACAGACAAATTTAGCCTTACCCACAATTCAAACTTGTCTGGCAGATGATGATTGTTACACTGTGGAAACGGCTGTCTGGGCGATTGGAGAAATCGGCACCCAAGACCCACAAATATTAGCAGAAATCACTCAATTATTAGAAAAACCAGGGCAAATTTATCGGGTAATTATTCATACCCTGGCGAAGTTGGATTACAAACCAGCGCTGGATCGGATTCGCCAATTTGTCGATGATGATGACAAAACGATTGCCAGTGCTGCCATGTCAGCAGTTTACCGATTCACCGGCGACTATGGAGTGATGGAAAATGTGGTAGACCTGCTGCAACACCCCAATGTCAATGCTCGACGCGGTTGCATTCAAGACCTAATCGATTGTCAATATTATGCGGCAATTCCTCACATTGCTCGCTGTCCGGTTTCCCTCGTGTTTCGCCTGCGCGGAATTCGATTGATGGCGGAAGTAGGAATACCCGCCGGAAAGATTACTTTTGAAGATATTCAACCGAATTTAGAACAAGTTCTGCGCGACCATCCGAACGATCTCGATCTCGTCCATTGTTACGATCAAACCCCCACCTTAGAGTTTTTGCTCCGCGAGTTATATCAAACCGACTTCGGACGCTGCTATCTCGCCGCTAAAACCTTGTTAGACCTTTACCCAGAAGCAGCACCGGCAGGTTTACTCGCGACATATGCCGAAGAAGCATACAATGACTATGGCGCTCACTACCATGTCATGAAACTATTCGGTTGGCTGAAGTACGCTCCCGCATACGATCTATTAATCGAAGCGCTGGACAATCGCCAACCCCAGTTTCAGAAGTCTCGCGCCGCCGCAGCGATCGCACTAGGCGAACTCGGCGATAACCGCGCAATTGAACCCCTAAAAGCCTGTCTGGAAACTAAAATTTGGGATTTGAAATATACTGCTTTAATGGCATTAGAAAAACTGGGAGATACCAGCAGTCATAACATCGCCGCAAATGACCCAGATTGGTTAGTTCGCGCCAAAGCAGATTTTCAATCTAAAATCTAAAATCTAAAATCTTAAATCTTCTCATGACTCAAGACACCCTATTTGAACAACTCAAACACCCCAATCCCAACTTGCGGAAACGGGCAATGATAGAACTAGCTGAAATCCGCGATGAAACAACAATTCCGCGTCTGATGAGCGTTCTGGATAACGAAGATGTCACCTATCGTCGCGCAGCGGTAGTCGCATTAGGGATAATTGGTGTCGATGCCGTACCATCGATTGTAGAATCCTTGCTCAACAGCGATAATGTCACCGTTCGGGGTAGCTGCGCCAAAGCACTAGCGCAAATAGCAGTAAACCATCCCGATGTTACCTTTCCAGATCAAGGCATTCAAGGACTAAAAACCGCCATCGACGACCCCAATCCCGTTGTACACATCGCCGCCGTGATGGCTTTGGGAGAAATTGGCGAGCCTGCTTTCGATATTTTGGTAGAGACGCTGAAAACAACCGATAATGTAGCCGTAGCCGTAACGAGCGTTAACGCACTCGGTTCTTCTGGGGATGAACGCGCGGTAGAAGTCCTCACAGCATTAACTCAGGACGAATCAGTTGACTCCTACGTGCGCGAGTCGGCGGTGAGTTCGTTAGGGCGTTTAGATCAAGTAATTCATTTTAAAAACAGGTGAAATCATTATGTTCTAAATGTAGGGTGCGTTAGCGAAGCGTAACGCACCGCTACCAAAAACGAGGTTGAGAGCCTCCGCGCTTCAGCTAAATTTGTAAATATAGCTTGATCGGGACAATCGCTCATTACTCCCATCCCGCTAGAAAATTATGTACTTCTTCTTTTCTCTTCCTTCGTGTTCTTCGCGTCTAAGCGCTGGCGCGCACGCTACGCGAACGCGGTTCATTCAGTACAAATTCTTCCGGCGGGAAGGGAGTAAGCCAGCCAAGAAAGCATCAGCTTTCTTAGGAGTCCGGTTGCATAGGCATCATATGCGTAATTCTTGAAACTGATAAAAATTCTTGTGGGGTGGGCGTCTCGCCCGCCCCACTCCTGGAGTTAAAGTGACTTTTGCCAGATCTCAAACCTAGCTAGAAAAATTGCGATACCGCCACTTATTGAGATACCCTTCGCCAATAGAAGCAACGCTGTTTTGCTCAACAGCGTGCTGTCCTAACTCAGTGATGCGCTGAGCATATCTTGCCAA
Source organism: Microseira wollei NIES-4236 (assembly GCF_020521235.1). Taxonomy (GTDB): domain Bacteria; phylum Cyanobacteriota; class Cyanobacteriia; order Cyanobacteriales; family Aerosakkonemataceae; genus Microseira; species Microseira wollei. The sequence continues at coordinate 19,731 of NZ_BLAY01000182.1, forward strand.
CTCTTGCTTAAGCAATTCGTTGTTTTCTGCTAGGGTAGTCTGAGCGTGAATTTGCTCCTCTAACTTGTTTTGTAAGTCGGCAATTTGTCGATGTAAACCAGCGATGGTTTCTGCTTGAGCAGAAGATTGCCGCTCCAATTGATTTTTTAATGCCGCAATTTGTTGGTTTAAATCAGTAATTTTTTCCACCCAATCCGCTGATTGCTGTTGCAAAGCAGCATGGGTTTCCTGTTGAGCAGCAGCTGCGGCATAGTGTTGCTCTAACTGATTTTGTAACGCGGCAATTTGCTGATTTAAATCAGCGATAGTTTCGCCTTGCGCCGACGATTGCTTTTGCAAATATCCATAGCTTTCTGCTTGAGTTGCCGCCCATGCTACTTGTTCAGCTAACTGATTTTGTAACTTCGCAATTTGTTGGTTCAAATCGGCGATTGTTTTGCCTTGCGCCGCCGACTGTTGTTGCAAAGTTCCATAGCTTTCCTGTTGGGCAGTTTTTTCGGCTGCTGCTTGCTCCAACTGATTTTGTAACTTCGCAATTTGTTGGTTTAAATCGGCGATTGTTTCGTTTTTAGCAGCCGCTTGTTGTTGTAAATTACTATTGCTTTCTGTTTGAGCTGCCGCTGAAGCAATCTGGTGTTGCAACCACTCTTGTAATGTCGCAATTTGTTTGTTTAAATCAGCGATTGTTTCGTTTTGAACTGCCGCTTGTTGTTGCAAGGTAGCATGGCTTTCTTGTTGAGCCG
>NZ_BLAY01000183.1 GCF_020521235.1 Microseira wollei NIES-4236
TTACCAGGCGGGAGCCTTTGCGTTACCAGGCGGGAGCCTTTGCGTTACCAGGCGGGAGCCTTTGCGTTACCAGGCGGGAGCCTTTGCGTTACCAGGCGGGAGCCTTTGCGTTACCAGGCGGGAGCCTTTGCGTTACCAGGCGGGAGCCTGGTAACGAGGGAGAGGATATTACCCAACATTAGCGGGTTCTTTAGCGGGTTCGATTGGTTGATTAGGTTCCACTGGTTGCTTAAATACCAACCGCAATAAAGGTGGTGCTAAGAAGGTGGTCATAATCACCATGATAATAATCGCCACTTGCAAGGGTTTATCGAGAGTACCGCTAGCCGAACCAATACCAACAAATACCAATCCGACTTCACCCCGTGGAATCATGCCAATTCCAATCGCTGGACGGTTAATTCCGGGTTGACCAAAAACTGACCACCCCGTCACAACTTTGCCTAAAATCGCCACGACGAGCAAGAAGATGGCAATAACTAACCCGGCGCGGTTTTCAGGATTGATGGGATTGAGGACGCCGATATCTGCTTTTGCACCGACGGTGACGAAGAAAATCGGCACCAAAATATCAGCAATTGGCTTGACTTGTTCATCGAGTTCGCTGCGGTCATCGGTTTCGTCTAAAACTAAACCTGCTGCAAACGAACCCAAGATGGCTTCTAAATGAATGGCGCTGCCAATGAAAGCCATGAAGAAAGCAAAAATCATCGCTGGAACAATTAGGTTTCCGCGAGTTTTTAATTGCTTGGTAATGGCGCTAAAGGATTTATTGAAGAACTTGCCGAGGAGAATCGAACCGATGAGAAAAACAGTCGCGCTGACAATCAGATAGATAACGTTCCAAACATCGATTTCGCCAGTTTTGGCAAGGCTGGCAACCACTGCCAAAACGATAATTCCCAAGATATCGTCAATGACCGCAGCACCGACAATAATTTGACCTTCTCTCGATTTGAGTTGCCCAATTTCTGACAAAACTTTGGAGGTAATACCGATACTGGTAGCCGTCAAAGCCGCACCGGCAAAAATTGCGGGAATTGCTGCTACGTGAAACAGCAGCATCAGTCCCGCAGTACCGGCAGCAAAAGGAACTGCGACGCCGACACAGGCCACAATGGTGGCTTGATAGCCGACTTTTTGCAATTCCTTCAGGTCTGATTCCAGACCAATTTCAAACAATAGAATAATTACGCCCAGTTCGGCGAGAACCGAGACAACCTCGCTTTGCGATTGAAAGATTGACGTAACTGCTTCGGTATCAAGGTCGCCCAGAAATTTTAAAAGGGTCATGATAACCGAGTCGGAAGCATTGGCTCCGCTTTCGGGAAATACAACCAAATGCAGAGCAGATATACCGACAACGACACCCGCAACTAATTCGCCTAAAACAGGCGGAAAGTCCATCATTCTGGAGATTTCTGCACCGACTTTACTGGCAATATAGATCGCCACTAAACTCAGCAGCACTCCTGTGAGAACTACGGGAGCATATTCGGCTTCGGTTGCTGTTGCAAGTAGGGGAGAAATTGAATTAGCCAACTCTATCATGAGGAATAATTCTCGCTCTAGAAATTGATGGAAACTCTTGCCAAAGTCGATATTTTGCGAAAGTTATGACTGATAAAGAGAAACCCGGTTTCTACGAACAATTGTAGGCTGGTTAACGAAACCTCTACGAAGAAACCGGGTTTCTGGCATCAGAAAATTTTCTAACTAGGAACGCACTGTAGCGTCACTGGGTTCGGTGGGGAAGCCTTTGGTGGCAGTACCATTGGCTTGGACTCGATTGTACTTAACCAAGTCAACGGCTTGGCGAAGTGCTTCGGTGCGATCGTCTAAAAAGCGATCTGCTCTGACAAAATCCATGATGCCAAATTTTTCTAACGGCTGCTTGACTTTGCCCGCCGCACCGACGATGAATACTTGACGATTTTGGTCAACGGCATCTTTGATCGCATTTTCAATCGCTAAAGAAGCCGTGACGCCCATCATCGGTACATCGCTCAAGTCTACAATTAGCACATCTGCGTCTCGCATGGCGGCGTGTTCGCGTGCGATCGCTTTCGATACCCCGAAGATCATCGGGCCACTCAAGTAGAACAGCAGTACCCGTCCATCTGCTTGTTCGATCAGCTGCTTCTCTTCATCATTTAATACGATGTCATCATCCGCATCGCTGATGGTTTTAACTTCTTCAGAATGCAATTCAGAAAGACGTTCAATTGTCAAGATATTGGCAATGAACACCCCAACGCCTACGGCAACAATCAGGTCAACAAATACGGTGAGCAACAACACCCCGTACATGATGATGCTGCCTCTGAGGGATACTTTATGCGAGCGTTTGAGGAAGCTCCAGTCTAGAATATCAACCCCGACTTTCAGCGCAATCCCTTGACCGATTAATTCTTTATCCGATTTGTGTTCGGTGCGGGTTAAGCTATCGGCAATTACCGCAGTCAGCAGGGTGTCGATGCATCCCAACATCCCCAGCATGATGCCATCCACGATCATGATCGTGAATTGGGCGGCGGTAAACGTGGGCATTTGCAAGGTGGGCAATCCGGTGGGGATTTCGCCAATGCGTCTGATATCAGCAGCGCCAAAAACCGTCAGAGAAATCGCCGTACCGACAATTAATGCCACGAGTTGGGGAGGGGCAAACCGCTTTAGTTTAGCTGGCATGAAGAACAGAATTGCCAGGGTCACTAGGCCCAAAGTCAATTTCGCCGGATTCACCTTGGATAGCAGTACGGGTAGGTTTTACACCATTCCCAATCCGCCACCTTTGGGATTCGGCTGTCCGACAAAGGGCGCAATCTGAAGGATGATCAGAATTACCCCAATCCCAGACATGAAACCAGAAATTACGCTGTAGGGCATCAGGGCTAACAACAGTGACAAAAAACCTACTTAAATCTCCTTAAATCTTGCTAAATGTTCACCGATGATAAAGGTTTGCTAAGATTTTCCCGCCCTTGCCCAGCTTGAGCGTAAAATTACACTCACAACTGATAGTCATGGGCCAACCCTTTCGTGCTACTCGGATTTAAAACCCAAATCCAACTCAAAAACTCTCAAGCTCAACTACTGGCTCAACATGCAGGAGTAGCACGTCATGCTTGGAACTGGGGTTTAGGATTAACCAAAGCCATCCTAGACCACAATCAGACCCACCCAGAGGATAAAATCAAATTCCCCAGTGCCATCGATTTACATAAATGGCTAGTAGCATTAGTCAAATCCAAATATCCTTGGTACTATGAGGTATCAAAAACCGCCCCTCAATATGCATTAATGCACTTAAGAGAAGCTTGGAAAAAGTGCTTTCATTCACAAGCGGGCGTACCAAAATTAAAGAAAAAAGGCCGTCACGATTCATTTACCCTAGAAGGGACAATCAAAATCATCAGTAAAAATAAAATTCAAGTACCAGTCATCGGAGGATTAAAAACATACGAACGTTTGCCTATTGGCATCACACCAAAGACAGTAACGATTAGCCGCCAAGCCGATAAATGGTTCATTTCGTTTAAAATTGAGGTGGAACCCACATGTACCCCAAAAGCAATTGATATCGTTGGGGTAGACTTAGGAATCTTCAATTTAGCCACACTTTCAACTAATGAAGTCTTTGTCGGCGCCAAAAAAACTCGGCAACTGCTCAAACAGCTAGCTCACCTGCAATGGAGTCACCGACATAAACAACTCCACTCGAAAAATTGGCTCAAAGCCAAGACAAAAATAGCGCGACTGCATAGCCAAATTGCTAACATTCGCTCTGACTACTTACACAAGTTGACCACCTACCTCGCCAAGAACCACGGTGTGGTGGTAATTGAAGACTTAAACGTTAGTGGTATGTTAGCTAATGGAAAGCTAGCTAAGGCTATTGCGGATGGGAGTTTTTATGAATTTAAACGACAGTTAGAGTATAAATGCCCACTTTATGGGGCAAAATTGATTGTAGTTTCCCGGTGGTTTCCTAGTTCTAAGACTTGCCATTGTTGTGGTGAGGTGAAACAGTCTTTATCTTTATCAGAGCGGATTTTTCAGTGTGAAAAATGCGGTTGGACATGTGATAGAGACTTGAATGCAGCCTTAAATTTAGAGCGAGTAGGGAGAGCTGCTCCCGAATTTACGCCTGCGGACAAGAAGGAGCCGACTCCCAAGGTAGAAGCAGGAAGTCAAGCCCAAATCAGTCTCTTAGGTAGATTTGAGTAGGTTTGGCAGAGCGGTAATGTATTTACCCAGCTTGAATACCCCGAAAATAATTTGAAATATCCCCGCCAGCATGACGACGGTGAATGCCATTGCTAAACCTTGATCCGGGTTAGCAGCGGTCAAGGACGCGATAATGGTGGTTATGACCACGGTCATCGCGCCGGTGGGTTCGGAAATTAAGGTCGGCGTCCCACCAAACAGTGCGGCAAAAAACCCGACGCAAGCAGCGCCGTAAAGACCTGCTACTGGACCGGCACCGGAGGCGACCCCGAACGCTAGCGCCAGGGGCAAGGAGACAATCGCGGCAGTGACGCCACCAAACAGGTCACCGCGTAAGTTTCGGAAATGGATTTTGTTTGTTATCTGCATAATTGAGCCAAAATTTTTGACAAAAAGGGGGTGGGAACGGCTGTTAACTGCCGATCTCAAGGTCAATTAGGTTTTAGTTGGCAACGGGAGTGAAACTTACGGCGGTAAATAATTTGGATTGAAAAATTGATTAATCATCTCTCTCTCCAGGCAATGATTTTGGACTTCTTTCCTCAAACAGTTAGGGTTGTTCGCCTTGCGATCGCTTTCCTTCGGCAGAAAACCTTTCGCAAGTTATCGGGTTTATTGCGATCGCGTCGCCTGTGCGTAGCACGTATCGCTCCTTAAGATCGGTTGGCGAACCTTATCCCCGCACGCTGTCCGAACCGCAGTTCCGTTAGCTGTTTTTACTCGGTTAAATTTTTTACATATCCCAGGTGATGTAAATTTATCACCTATAACAGAACAATGGTTAACCTAAAAGATAAAACTATTAAAGAAAAATTAAATAACGTTGATAACTTTTTTTATATATATAATGTTTCCTAGCTTTACCATATATTTTTATCTATGAATAGGTCAGGCGATCGCTCAACTTAGTGAAAAACCACAAAAAGAGCGATTAGTCAAGCTTAAATTGTGGTTAAGTCAGTAGGCATCAACGGGTTATAGTAAGAAATACTTATCAGCGCGGCGGACGCAGATTTTTTGATTGACATCGGTACGCGATCTACTTTATAAGAGAAATCAATCATAAATATTGTCAACAATAATAAGAGTCCTAAAAATAGGTGGGACGATCTATGGGTTCTATATACGGAACTCACAGTTTACCATTGGGTAAATTTATGGCTCGCCTGTTCGGAAAGCGATCGCTGAATATTAGACTTAGATCTCATCAAGATTAAAAAAAGATTAATCGACATTAAGTTGGATAATCTTAATCAACTGGGGAGCAATTGCTGCATCCTCTTATAGAGGTTCGTGTAAAGAGGTAATGTAGATGTTTCAGTTTCTGCTTCAGAGTGCATGGTTGATACCGTGCTACGCCTTAATCGGGGCGGTTTTAGCGATACCTTGGTCGCCTGGATTGATTCGGCGGACGGGGCCGCGCCCTGCCGGGTATATAAACGAGATTGCGACGGCGATCGCATTTTTGCACGGCGTTTTGGCCCTACCAGCAACCTGGAATCAACCCGCGCAACAAGTCCTGATTCCCTGGCTGAATGTAGCGGGTTTGGATTTAACCATCCCAGTGGAACTTTCTTCATTAACTATTGGCGCAACTATCGTGGTGACGGGTTTAAACCTGCTTGCCCAAATGTACGCCGTCGGTTATATGGAAATGGACTGGGGATGGGCGCGTTTTTATTCCCTGCTGGCATTGTTTGAAGCGGGGATGTGCGGACTCGTGCTGTGCGACTCGTTGTTCTTCGCCTACTTTATTCTGGAAATTCTCACCTTGGGAACCTACCTGCTGATTGGACTTTGGTTCTGTCAGCCATTGGTAGTCACGGGTGCGAGAGATGCATTCTTAACCAAACGGGTGGGCGACTTGTTGCTGCTGATGGGAGTATTGGCAATCTATCCCTTAGCAGGAACTTGGGATTTTTCCGAATTAGCTGCATGGGCGAAAACTGCCAATGTAGACCCTACAGTCGCTACTTTATTGGGTTTAGCATTACTCGCGGGACCGATGGGTAAATGCGCCCAATTCCCGCTGCATTTGTGGCTGGACGAAGCAATGGAAGGGCCAATGCCGGGGTCGATTTTGCGGAATACAGTGGTAGTAGCAACGGGTGCTTGGGTGCTGGTGAAGCTGCAACCTGTAATTGCACTTTCGCCGGTGGCGATGTCGGCGGCGGTAATCATCGGGGGTGTAACGGCAATCGGCGCTTCGTTAATTGCGATCGCCCAAATCGATATCAAGCGCACTTTATCTTATCCGGTCAGCGCTTATATGGGGTTGGTGTTCGTCGCCGTGGGGACGGGACAAACCGAAGGCGCTTTGTTGTTGGTGTTGACTAACGCGATCGCCATGGCACTATTAGTCATGGCGGTGGGTGCCCTAGTTTGGATGAACGTCACCCAAAACGTCACCCAACTCGGCGGATTGTGGTCGCGCCGCCCGATTACCGGCATATGTTTTATTGTGGGGACGTTGGGGTTAATTGCATTTCCCCCCTTCGGCGGCTTTTGGGCATTGCTGAAAATCGCCGATGGGTTGTGGAGTACCCAACCTTGCTTAGTGGGAATCCTGCTACTCGTTAACGCCCTAACAGCGTTTAATTTCACCCGCGTATTCGGGTTAATTTTTGGCGGAAAACTGCAAGAAATGAGCGTGCGATCCCCCGAATGTTTCTGGGCAATTACGCTGCCAATGGTAATTGAATTAGGCTTCGTTTTGCACCTGCCTTTAATCCTGCAAAGTTGTCAGTTGCTACCTTCCTGGGCAGAACTAAATAAAGATGTCGCCCTCATGTTAATTTGGTCGAGCATCTTTGGCCTCAGCATCGGTGCAGTTGTTTATCTGGGTAATCTAATTCCAAAACCAGTCCAACTGCCCTGGAAACCGCTACAAGATTTATTCGCTTACGACTTTTACACCCCCCAACTTTACCGCATCACCATTGTATTTCTGGTTGCCTTAGTGTCGCAAATGACAGCTTGGTTTGACCGTTACATTATTGATGGCGTGGTGAACTTAGTCGGTGTGGTAACGGTTTTCAGCGGTCAAAGCTTGAAATATAACGTTTCCGGTCAGACGCAGTTTTATGCCCTGACAATCTTGCTAGGAGTCGCACTGTTGGGATTGTTAGTAAGCTGGCCTTTATTGTCGCGTCTTTCTCTGCTAATTGGGTAATGGGTAATGGGTAATTGGTAATTGGTAATCGAAAAAAATCGCCAACTACCGACTACCTTGTTTGTAGTTGCGCTTAAGCGCTAAAGATAGACTACGAACAAGCTGTATTAGCGCCATTATTCTGACTACCCACTACCAATCACCAATGACCAATCACCAATGACCAATCACCAATGACCAATCACCAATGACCGTTTATGCTGAGTACATTAATCTGGCTACCCGTATTGGGAGCCGCTGTTATTGGGTTTTTGCCGGGAAATCAAACCGCGAATCAGTTACGTAATATAGCCTTAGCGATCGCAACCGCTATCGTGCTGGCAACGTTCTGGCTGGTAAGTCAGTTTGACATAACGAATTCCGGAATGCAATTTCAGGAATTTATCCCTTGGATTCCCCAATTAGGCTTGAACTATAAGTTGGGAATTGATGGGTTATCTTTTCCGCTGCTGGCTTTAAGCAGTCTGCTAATTTGGATTGCGATTATAGCCGGCAATAATATTCAACGCCCCCGGCTTTACTACTCTTTAATTCTCCTAGTTTATGCTGGGGTCGCGGGTGGATTCGCGGCACAGAATTTGCTGCTGTTCGTCCTATTTTACGAAATCGAATTAATTCCCTTTTACCTGTTAATTGCGATTTGGGGCGGTGAGAAACGCGGCTATGCAGCGATGAAGTTTCTCATCTATACAGCTCTATCTGGGATATTAATTCTGGCAGCATTTTTGGGTTTAACTTGGCTGTCTGGTTCCACCAGTTTCGATTACAACTCCCTATCAACCCAAGCATTACCCCTAACTAGCCAGCTAATTTTGCTCACCATGTTGTTGGTGGGGTTTGGGATTAAAATTCCCTTGGTTCCCCTGCATACTTGGTTACCAGATGCTTATACCGAAGCTTCGCCGCCTGTAGCGATTATGTTGGGCGGTATTCTGGCTAAATTGGGAACTTATGGTTTAGTCCGGTTTGGTTTGGGTTTATTTCCCGAAACTTGGGCGCTTGTCGCTCCCGGACTATCTATTATTGGGGTTGTGAGTGTAGTTTATGGGGCATTGAGCGCGATCGCGCAAAAAGACATCAAACGCATGGTAGCTTATAGTTCCATCGGTCACATGGGCTATATTTTAGTTTCCGCCGCCGCCGGGACTCCTCTAAGCGTTTTGGGTGCTGTCGCTCAAATGGTCAGCCACGGACTCATCCTCGCCATACTCTTTTATTTGGTGGGGATTGTCGAAACCAAAGTCGGCACTCGCGACTTAGATGTCCTCAACGGTTTAATGAACCCTGTGCGGGGTTTACCCCTCACCAGTGCTTTGCTCGTCGCTGGCGGCATGGCAAGTGCAGGAATTCCTGGTTTAGTAGGATTTCCGGCTGAATTTATGGTGTTTCAAGGTACTTTCGCAGTCTTTCCAGTCCAAACCCTGATTTGCGTCATTGCCAGCGGTTTAACGGCAGTTTACTTTGTAATTCTGCTCAACCGCACCTGTTTTGGCAAATTGGACAACAATTTGGCTTACTATCCCAAAGTTTTGTTGATGGAAAAAGTCCCAGCATTAGTCTTGGCAGCGATTATCTTGTTTTTGGGAATCCAACCAACTTGGTTAGTCCGCTGGACTGAACCAACAACAACCGCAATTGTTGCCGTGATGCCACCCGTTAGCGCGCAGCAAGTCGCTCAAAAATAGGTAATTGGTAATAGGTAATGGCTAATGGCTAATGGCTAATGGCTAATGGCTAATGGCTAATGGCTAATGGCTAATAGCTAAAAAAGCATTTACTACCTATTACCAATTAGCAATTAGCAATTAGCAATTAGCAATTAGCAATTAGCAAGAACACCATGACAGCAACTATACCCAAACCGCAATCCAAATCGATTATTCCACCCTCGAAGCACGAATTCGCCGAAGTCATTCACCGTTTGGAAGCAGGCGGTTCGATGCTGCCGGATACGCCGGAAAATTTGATGCAAATTATCGGCATTTATAAAGCATATGCCGTGCCGATGGATTTCTACTGGCGCGACTTGCTTTATATTGCCGAACGAGTCTTTTTAAATCCATTTCCCTTTTTTAAATACTTCCTGCCCCAGGAATATTTAGACCTGCACAACCACTACGCTGGCGATGATGCAGATTTGCGAATCTGGCGGGGGCAAGCTTCTGCCCACCCAGAACTTTTGGCATTTATGGAAAAGGGTGAAACCCGGAAAATGCCGAAGTTATTACATCATTTGTGGCACGATCGCATCAACATGGAATTTGCAGAAGCTTGCATGTACGCAATGCTTTGGCACCAAAAGATGGGCGGTAGATTTAACGATTATCTGGAAAGCGACGAATACAAAGCTAATGCAGACCGAGCAATTAAAGCCTACTTTAAAGGCAATAAGGTGATGCTGGAACTGTATAAATTGTTTCCAGAAATGTTTTACGAACAGTGCCGCATGATGTCTTATTATTCCAATCTGGGACTGTTCTGGGAAATCATGGCGCCGGTGTTCTTTGAAATGTCCGATATCTACGATGAAGGCGGGTTCAAAGGTGTACCTGATGCGATGAATTTTCTGATTAACGGGATCTTTGCAATCGCAGGTCGTCCCATCTACCACCATGTCTACGTCGGTGACGAATGCTACGAAATTATCCCCAAATCAAAGGGCTTTATGTGGCTGTACGAAGCTGCATTACCCTATGTAGAAGCGGTGTTCTATCGCACCGCACCTTTTAGGGGTACGAAGTCTTACAATGCTCAAGCAAAACAAGTCCCCGACGAGCAAAAAGACTTCCACTACGGCATTCTTTATGCCGACGTATTTCCGGTAGGAACTGCTGGTATTCCGCCCACATTATTGATGCAGGATATGCTGCATTTCTTGCCTCCCTATTTGGTGGATTACTACAAGCAACACTGCCGGGGAGAAGAGGATATGTTAATCCAAATTGGGATTACTTTCCAACGCTCGATGTATAACGTAACTTCGGCAGTAATTCAAGCTTTGCGGTGCGCCTTGTTGTATCCTTTAGACGATCCAAATCCGAAGCATTTAATGGCAAATCGTAAGTTCTTTGAATCGCAAATGGATCGGTTTATTCGTCCTGAATCTCGTCTGCGACAAATACAACGGCAGGATTATCGGTAATCTATGTAGGGGCACGGCAGGTTTAAGTTTATCTGTTTTTATCAGAGATATCCGACGCCGTGCCCCTACTGCGGCAGATTCAGCGACAGGATTATCGGTAATGCGTGTAGGGGCACGGCAGGTTTAAGGTTATCTGTTTTTATCAGAGATATCCGATGCCGTGCCCCTACTGCGGCAGATTCAGCGACAGGATTATCGGTAATGCGTGTAGGGGCACGGCAGGTTTAAGGTGATCTGTTTTTATCAGAGATATCCGATGCCGTGCCCCTAGGTTTTACCCTGGATTTTGGGGCACGGCAGGTTTAAGGTGATCTGTTTTTATCAGATATCCGATGCCGTGCCCCTACTGCGGCAGATTCAGCGACAGGATTATCGGTAATGCGTGTAGGGGCACGGCAGGTTTAAGGTTATCTGTTTTTATCGCAGATATCCGATGCCGTGCCCCTAGGTTTTTCCCTGGATTTTGCGGCACGGCAGGTTTAAGGTTATCTGTTTTTATCAGAGATATCCGATGCCGTGCCCCTACGTTTTTCCCTGGATTTTGCGGCACGGCAGGTTTAAGGTGATCTGTTTTTATCAGATATCCGATGCCGTGCCCCTAGGTTTTTCCCTGGATTTTGGGGCACGGCAGGTTTAAGGTTATCTGTTTTTATCAGATATCCGATGCCGTGCCCCTACGTTTTTCCCTGGATTTTGGGGCACGGCAGGTTTAAGGTTATCTGTTTTTATCGCAGATATCCGATGCCGTGCCCCTACTGCGGCAGATTCAGCGACAGGATTATCGGTAATGCGTGTAGGGGCACGGCAGGTTTAAGGTGATCTGTTTTTATCAGAGATATCCGACGCCGTGCCCCTACGTTTTTCCCTGGATTTTGGGGCACGGCAGGTTTAAGGTTATCTGTTTTTATCAGAGATATCCGATGCCGTGCCCCTACTGCGGCAGATTCAGCGACAGGATTATCGGTAATGCGTGTAGGGGCACGGCAGGTTTAAGGTGATCTGTTTTTATCAGAGATATCCGACGCCGTGCCCCTACGTTTTTCCCTGGATTTTGGGGCACGGCAGGTTTAAGGTTATCTGTTTTTATCGCAGATATCCGATGCCGTGCCCCTAGGTTTTTCCCTGGATTTTGGGGCACGGCAGGTTCAAGGTGATCTGTTTTGATCGGAGATATCCGACGCCTTGCCCCTACTGTTATTTAAAGGTTATCTGTTTTTATTAGAAATCTCGAATGCCGTGCTACTACCGTTATTGCAACAGGAGGAATTTTAAAACGATAAAATAGAGATACGTCAAGCGATCGCAATTCATCCCCCACTCGTTCCATGACCCGGAAAGATTTGATTCGTCACCAAATTTTTACAATTGAAAATATTCTTTCACCAGCAGAATGTGCCGAGTATATTGAATTAAGCGAAAATATTGGTTACGCCTGCGTCCTGACATCGGCAATAACGAGCGCGTTATCCTGGATGATTTAGAACGGGCGGCAAATCTTTGGCAACGGGTATCTGCTTATATTCCGGAAAAAATTGGCAGGTGGAGGGCGATTGGATTAAACGAAGGTTTTCGATTTTATCGCTACGATCCGGGTCAAAAATTTGCACTACACCACGATGGTTCCTATCGGAGATCCAACGGTGAAGAAAGTTTGTTAACGTTTATGATTTACCTAAATGAAGGTTTTGCAGGAGGAGAAACCCGATTTTATGTAGGGACACGGCATCCTTTGGATCTGAGAAAAACAGATAACCTAAACATGCCGTGCCCCTACTATGGCGATCGTAGTGAGATTTCTGTAGTTCCAGTAACGGGAATGGCGTTGTGTTTCATCCACGATTTAGCCCAGGAGGGAGCATCAGTAATTCGGGGACGCAAGTATGTTTTACGGTCGGATGTAATGTATAGCGCTCGCGCGCAACAACCTGAGTAGGCAGACATGGCAAGAGTTAAAAACTCTCATTTAAGCTTCAGTCCACTTGCGATAGCAACGAGTAGTTATCAAGTAAGGGTGAAAAACTTCTAGAAAGTTACGCTGAAGCGATCTGGCTACCTTAAACTATCATCTGATACTCTGCCAGAGTTGACCAGAAGCGATAATTCCCGCTTGGTCGATCTCGATGCCAGATTTGGATAGTGTCTACATCCCCAGAGCTGAACATATCAATGGCGTACACTATGAAGTACAGGACTTACGCCCATATTCCCGGTTTCTAGGAAAAATCCTTGGGAAAGGGAACCAGAGATCGAGGTCGAAACCGGGTTTCTGGCAACGCCCTTGCGTAAGTCCTGAAGTAGAGCAACTCTTTTAAGCCGTCAGACTCCACTGACCGTTGAGCGTTGCCCCAATCGGCAACAGATTGGCACCCACAAGGTGTTTGATGATATTACATTATGTGTACTAAAACAGAAATAGTCGGCAGCATCGCTAACAGACTCAATCCCAAAACCCCACATCCAACATTGAATGACCATGACTCAAACTTTCGGGGAATTTAGAGAAAATCTACCTACCGACCAGGAATTTTTAATCCTTGGATTCTCGCCGAGTTCGGTTTCCCTCAAGCAGCGCTGGCGCAACAATGGTTTGTCAGCTGATTTTATTGCCGATTACTTAACGACGTTCTTTCCAGTCAGCGAGGACGAACCAAGTACGAAAGAAAAGCAAGTGGAATTCAAAGGATCTGTTAATTACATTGCGAATGAGTTGCTGGAAAATGCGATGAAGTTTAGCGATGATACATGCAGTTACCCGATCAAATTTGGACTGCACTTGCTTAAGGATACAAGAGTTACAGTGGTACTGATCGTAACTAATAGTATTCCTGCCGAAGCTTTGGATAAGTTTCAAACCTTGATTCAAGAATTACTCGATGAAGATCCGGCAGAGTTATACATGCGGCAGTTAGAGAAAAATGCCTGCAACGATAAGGGCAACAGTTCTGGGTTAGGACTGATAACGATAAGGCACGATTATTTAGCCAAGTTGGGCTGGAAGTTTGAAACCGTGCAAAAAGAGCCTCAAGTAGTTGCGGTGACGACAATGGTACAGTTAACCTTATAGGGGCTAGGGGCTTGTTAGATTGATATCTACACCATTAGGAGACGGGATAGGTGGAAATTCAGGACATTCAAGGGGAAAACTACAAAGTAATCTGCGAACCAGCGACAGGAACCGTAAACTTTCAGGGCTGGTTGCGGCTAGAGGGAATGGCAGAGTACGCACCTATAGTGGATTTACTCAATAAAGTAACCGCTAATACTACTCCAACCATTACCCTAAATCTGAAGGATCTGCAATTCCTCAACAGTTCAGGCATTAATATGTTATCTAAGTTTGTGATAGACGTGCGTAAGAAAAAAACGATCCAGCTTGTGGTTAAAGGTTCTGAGGTCATCCCTTGGCAAAGCAGGTCTTTAAAAAATTTGCAGCGCTTGATGCCCGATTTAAAACTGGAATTTGAATGACCGAGAAAAGCGGCTAGGGATGAGGGGCTAGGTGCTAGGGAATATTGAGAAAATATAGTCCCTAGCCCCTAGTCGCTAGCCCATTAAGATCACTGTATCGATGACGTGAATCACACCGTTATCTGCTTCGATATCTGGCGCTACAACTGTGGCATTCTTGACTTCAAAACCATCCGAACAATCAATTCTGATCGGCGCCCCTTCAACAGAAATTACCTCATTCACTTGCGCTAGATCCGCTTTCATTAACTTCCCAGGCACGACGTGATAAGTTAAAATCCTAGCTAACTGGGGAATATTTTGCAGCAGGGTTGTTATCGTTCCTGGCGGCAGCTTGGCAAACGCATCATCAGTAGGTGCAAACACAGTAAAAGGCCCTGGACTTTTTAGCGTTTCCACTAACCCAGCTGCTTGGACGGCGGCAACTAGGGTGTTGAAAGAACCTGCACCTACTGCAATATCAACTATATCAGCCATATACTCCACCTGATTCAAAAAAGCTCCTTTAAGAAGGTTAAACTAATCTGGCTGCTATCTAAAACCCGGACAATGCCGGATATTAGTTGACACTTCTAAGGGGAGCGACGGCGCAATTAACCCTCTGTGTCCAGGCTCGGTTTAGCCACCCGAGCATAATTTTCCAAATTAACAGAGGCATTGAAGTCTCTATCAATTCTGAATCCGCAAGCAGAACACTCATAGACCCTAGCACTAAGAGACATGGGCTGCTGCTCACCACAGTTAGAACATAACTGAGTAGAAGGATACCAGCGTGAGACTAGAACCAACTTGGAACCATAGCGCTGTGCTTTGTACTCAATTTGTCGCCTGAATTCGTAAAAATTGGCGTCCGCAACAGCACCCGCCAGTTTATGGTTAGCCATCATCCCAGATACATTTAAGTCTTCAATAGCTACAACAGCGTGGTTTTTGCAGATGTAAGTTGTAGCTTTATGAGTCGCATCGAGTCTGATGTTTTTCACTCGTTGATCAGCTGTCGCTAACCTCAACTTTTGTCGGTGATATCGTTTGCTACCTTTGTGCTTGCGTCGCAACTGGCGCTGCAATCGTCCTAGTGAGGAGCGTGCTTTCCTCAAAGCTTGGGGATTGGCAATTACCACCCCACTCGACAGGGTAGCCAACTGCTTAACTCCCAAATCCACACCCACAAATTCCCGCGATTTAGGCGTAACTTCTGGCTCTATTTCATAGGTAAAGCTGATATACCAATTGCCAACTTCTTGTGAAAAGGAAATGGTAAATGCTTTTGTGGTGACATGGGGTAAGCCTTCAATTGTCGATACCCAGCCAATTGTGGGTAACTTCAATCTCGTCCCGCCCACAGCTATTGGTCTGCCGCTAGCATCAATGGTGAAACTATCGTGCTGACCCTTTTTTTTGAACTTGGGATAACTTGTTTTGCCCGCCAAGAAGTTCTCAAATGCCCTCCCCAGATGCTCGAAAGCATATTGAGTCACTTTTTGGCAAATGCCTTGCTCTTTAATCCAGGGATAGACAGACTTAACATGATTGTTAAAAAACTGCTTCAATGTCAAAGCATTGGGCTTCAATCCCTCAGAGTAGAGTGCGATCCATGTCCCCAGTCCCCAGTTAAAAGTAAAGCGAGCAATACCTGCGTGTTTTGCCATTAACACGGCTTGAGCATCGGTTAGTTTTAACTTGGTCTTGAGGGAAGTCAGCACGACTGGAGTGGGTAATTTGAGAGAGCGCGATTGTAACATATGCCAGAGAACTCCTGGGCCTGTTATACCGTGTCCTGTATTGTCCTATAAATTTGAGATTAAATCATGCTCCCACCTACAAAGAAAACAAGTTATATTATTTCATCGCTTTAGCTGGGGGTATCCCCAACCGAGCCTTCTGTATTGACAATTTTGCTATTAAGTGGTAAAGCAATAGGGGTAAAAAATTAGGGGAAAGCGATTGCTCATTACCAGTTTTGTAAAGGCTTGTAAAAGACTCGGCTTCGCGCGCACCCAGAAGTTTTATCTTGATATTAAATAGTCATCGATCGCTAGCTTCAAAAACTCGATCGATTCTAACCACAAAAACCGATGATAGAAAAAATATTGCTGGCTGACTCCGGAACGGGTCATTCTGAAGAAATGCTCAAGGTGTTGATGGAAATTCCTTCCATCAAACCCGCCTCCGTCACTGTCCTGCACGTCGTGCCGCCCCAAGTGACGTCTGAGGCTATGACTGAAAAATGGGAAGAAGGCGGTAAATTCCTCGCTACCGCGATTCAGTCTTTGAAATTAGATCCCAATCACGTCACCGCCATGCTGCGCCAAGGCGACGCCAAAACCATAGTCTGTCAAGTCGCCGACGAAATCGAGGCGGATCTGATTATCATGGGTTCCCGTGGACTCAAACGGTTGGAGTCGATATTGGAAAACTCGGTTAGCCAATACGTTTTTCAACTGTCCAATCGCCCCATGTTGTTGGTCAAAGACGATATTTACGTCAAAAAAATCAACAAAGTGATGGTGGCGATGGATAATTCTGAGGCTGCCAAACAGTGCTTGAAGTTGGCGATCGCTCTCGTGCGCGATATTAAAGGAGGTCAGCTAGTACTGGTGCGCGTCAATCCAAAAGGAACCACCCCAGCTACTCCCCCCGAAACCGATCCGGTGCTAGCACCTGCTGTGGCGGAAGCGAAGAAAATGGGCGTTTCTTACCGCTGCGTCATTGGCACTGGCAAACCTGGGGAAGAAATTTGCCGCATCGCCGAAGAGTCAACCGTAGACTTGTTAATCCTGGGGTCGCCGGATCGTCGCCCCTCGATCGCCAAAGGTCTGCCAGATTTAGACCGCCTGTTAGGTGCTTCCCTGTCAGACTATGTGCGAGTCTATGCCACTTGTCCGGTGTTATTAGCCCGCACCGTTGGTGAAACTTGATACAGCCTTGAAGAAAGAGGAGGCGGGGACGCGGTGATAGGGGGACGCGGGGAATGTTTTTTCACAAATCGACTCGTCGCCGCGTCTCCCACTCGACCCGTCTTCTTGTGCATAAAACAAGCCCCAGCTACCAACGAAATTAAGGCTGCTGGGGCTTGTTTTTTTGTCAGCAAACTGCTAGGATTTACCGCCTTCACGGCTAGCGGTTTGAATGTACAAAATGATTAAAAATGCAGCAGGGACAAGTACAAACAAAAGACTTGCAACAAACCCAAGGTCATTAACTTGCATGGAAACAGTGCCTCTATCAAAATCGCAAATCAATACGCCTAGAATATCATTATTCGCGATCGCTCATGCAGGAGCAGTCAGTCGTCACCCAAAAGACAAACAACTGACTGTGGACTTACGCAAACAAACCGGGTTTCTCTGAAAAATCGTCGCTGGGAAAATTCGCAGCCAGAAACCCGGTTTCTAGGATGTCAAGGCTTCGTAGCGACGATAACTGGCCCGTTTACCAGGGTTTGACAGGCTAGACGATAATTTTGTGGCTTTTTCTTCAGTTTGCGGTTTTCTACTTCGGTGCGGGGGGAAAGATTTTCCATCCCTTCGACGATCTGCACAATACAAGTGCCGCATTGACCGTAGCCACCGCAATTCATCATCTTGCCCGTGAACGTGTAGAGGTCGATGCCATTTTGCAGCATTTTTTCCCTTAAATTAGCGCCGTCTGCTGCTACTACTTCCTTATTTTCTTTGACAAATTTGATGTTAGCCATTGCCAGTCCGTTGTTCACCTAACTTTCCTTCCTTATGGATTATGTTACTTTACTTTTTGTTAAGAAGTATTGCCAAATTGAGCGGAACTTACCCAAGACGAGGCCAGAAACCCGGTTTCGACCGTGGATCTATCGTTCGCTTTGCCAAGGATGTTTCGTAGAAACCGGGTTTGTTGTTTTTCTGATGGAGAGGCGGCGCGTGCCCAGTTGGTGGCAATCGCGCAGACTGTTTCCCGATACCTGCCGTTGAAGAAGACGGGTCGAGTGGGAGACGCTCCTTTAGCGGAGAGGAGAATTGTCTAGAAAAATTCCCCGCTAAAGGAGCGTCACCCTGTCCCCGTGTCCTCTTATGTTCTAGCGGGTTTGGGTACATGGTTATGGCGCCGTCGCGGAGAGATTGCTGACTGCGCGCTGTAGGGTTGCCAGCGCCCGATTGTAGTCGAGAATGGCGCGGACGCGATCGCCTTCTGCCCGCGTCAGGTCGTTTTCCGCGTCGATGACTTCAGTTTGAGTCCCCACGCCTGCTTGGAAGCGCAAGCGAGCTAGGCGCAACGCTTCGGCGGCTTGTTCTAGAGCAACGCTGGCGGTTTGGATATTTTCCAGACTTGATTGCAAGGTGAAATAAGCTTGTTCTACTTGGAAGCGAATCCGGTGGCGATCGTTGGCAAATTGAGTTTCGGCGATCGCAATATCCGCTTCCCGTTGCTGCGCCTGTGCATTTGCCGCCCCGCCATCGAAAATACTCCACCGCAACCTCGCTCCTGCCGAATAGCCATCAGCAAGCCCTAAACCATCGTTAAACACATCCAACAAGTTGTAATTAAAAAATAAACTCAGTTGCGGGAATCGGTCTGCACGGGCGATGCGTCGTCGCTCCCTGCCGATGTTCCGTTCGACTAATCGCGCTTGCAACTCGGCGCGGTTTTGAAACGCCAGTACGATACTTTGTTCCAGCGTCGGATTCCACAGCCCCGCCACCGCCACCGGATCGGCTGCAACCATATTTACAGATTGAGGCAAACTCAATAATCGGGCTAAATCTCGCCGCCTGATTTGCCGATCCGAACGGGCGCGAATCAAGTTTTGATTTTCCCTCGCTAACTGCACCTGGGCGCGCAGAACATCGAACCGGGTTCCCAATCCCGCATCAAACAGCGCTTGAGCATCTTGCAAACTCCGCTGGGCATTTCTCACCGCCGACTCGGAAATTCGCACTTGCTCGTCGGCTTGTTGCAAGTCGTAGTAAGCAACGCTGACATCTAAACGAGTTTGCTCTCCCAGACTCTCTATCTGCAACTGATTGCGCCGCACCTGTTCTTGTGCTGCCCGAATTTGAGCCAATACCCGCCCGCCGGTAAAGATGTTGTAATTAATCGCTACCGTCGAGTTCAACGATGTTTGTGTTCTTTCTCGGGCGTCCGGGATGTCTCGATTGGGGTTGTCTTCTCGCTCGCGCTCGACTGCTGCACGGGCGGCTTCGAACTGAAACTCGCTTCCAGTTGATCGCCCCCCTGAGAACTCCACTTGCAAATCCACCGTAGGAAACAAACCCGCCCGTGCTTCGCCAAGGGCAGCTTGGGCGCTTTCCAGCTGAAGTTGAGCCACCTGTAGATCGCGATTGTTGCGCCGCGCCAGTTCGATTGCTTGTTGTAGCGTTAAAGGCTGAGTCACCTCGATATCGACTTCTTGCGGGCGGGTGGGAAACTGTAAAGGGTTGGGATTGGGTTCTAAAAACCCAGGAATTGCAGTGGTTCCCGACGGCTGTATGGGTGTAATCAGGGGTTTTTGAGGGTTCAATTGTGCTTGAGCTAAGGTGAAGACGCTTTGCGATCGCGCTAGTTGCACAGAGTGAGGAGCGAGAAAACTCCCCGTGTCGCTCAGTTTGCCCATCTGGGCGTTCCCCAAAGCGTTACCCTCTTCTGGGTGATGCCCAATCCCAGGGTAAGCTTGATTTGCCGTGTCCAGGGCGAACCCTGGTGTATTGGGAATGGCGATCGCATTCCCGTTAGGTATCGCGATCGCCGCACTCACACTCACAACCACAAAATTACGAAACGTAGACATATGTTTTTAAACCGTCTGCTGCCTTGATTAGGTGAAGTAGGACTTACGCAAAGATACCCGGTTTCTACGAAACATAGTTGGTTTGGCAACCAGAGATCAACTCTGAAACCGGGTTTCTGGCCTAGTCGTGCGTAAGTCCTGTAAAGGTTCAGACACTACAACCTAGTGCAGCATAGTCGATTGTTGGGCATGAGGCATAGGCTATCAAACTGGAATTTCCACAATCAACTCTGTCCCTTGCCCTGGGGCAGAAACACAACGAATTTGACCCCGATGTTTTTCTACCACAATTTGGTGGCTGATAGATAACCCCAATCCCGTGCCACTCCCGACAGGTTTTGTGGTAAAAAAGGGGTCAAACATTTTGTTGAGTACTTCCTCAGTCATACCAGGGCCATTGTCAGCAATCCGAATCACAATGCGGTCAGTTTTCTGCTTCTCAGGTTCAACCTGGGAATCAGATCCGCGAGGTTGCTCGAAATCGTTCCCAGGTTCAACCTGGGAACGAGATCCGCGAGGTTCGAAATCGTTCCCAGGTTCAACCTGGGAATCAGATGCGCGAGGTTGCTCGAAATCGTTCCCAGGTTCAAC